>JAUQZC010000009.1 GCA_030587435.1 Candidatus Baldrarchaeota archaeon
ATACAACTAGACCATGTTTAATCATGGAAGACAGTATAGCATTTATATCAAGAGTTTTTACACCCAGGTTTTTTACAATATCTTCTTGAAGTTGATCCTTAGTTACGCATCCATGTTCAAGCAACGTTTTAAAGACAAAACTTTTAATAGGATCCAGAAGAACAGAAGCTATCTTTTGATCTTTAGTCAGTACAGGATACTTTTCGAGAAACTTATAAAACTCTGGAAGTTTTTCAATGTATTTTTTCTCCCCAAGATTTTCAAAGATCTTTGACGCAACTTCTATAAGTGCATCTTCAAATGCAGTAGCATTTTCAGTTGGCTTAAGGAGAAGAGCAACATAATAGTTTATTTCAATACCCGCAAAGTAACTTGCAATATTTAAACTATCTACCTTCATTGAAATGAAACCAGCTTCCCTTTCCTCACCCAAGACGTGCGCACCGTAGATTTTCATGGTTAAATCGGGAGACACAAAAACATCTTCTGGATATTTAGCCTCTAAGACCGTTCCAATTTTATTATCCCACTTAACAACTATTAAACCTATTGGCAACAAATCTTCCCCCAATACTACTGTATAGATGCTCACTTCTATGTTCACTTACCAAAATCTATACACCGTGCTAGTTACTCATTAAATAGGCCTCATAGGTTCACTTACGTCACTGTCAGCAAGGTCAAGGGATTGTTCCCTTCATTGTTAAATACTAATTTGAAACTTAGACTTTTATATTTTTTACACTATGTTTTAACATTTCCCCTAAATATTTTGTTTATGAAATAAAGTACTTCAAATGTTTGTCAAAATACTCTTAATATTTTCAAATCCACAATCTTTTTCTAAATCAAAAGCGTAAAAGGGTTAAGCGAATTTACTGGTTCAGATAAAACTACCCCGCACGTTTAATGATTTAACTAATGTTTTATATCTGATTACGTCACTTATTTTATTAGTTAAATTAGGAGTAGTGACAACTTTGAATAAACAGACGAAAATAGGTGAAGTACAGGTACACCATGGAAAGTTAAGAATAGGACTGGAAAAAGATGATAAAGGATGGATTTTAATAGTTAGAAGAGGAAACGAAGAATGGCGAAAACGACTCGAAGAACTTTCATTCGAAGAAATATATGCATCAATCAGAATGACAACATTATTATTGCCTCCTCCTCATCTTGTTGCAGATGCTATATTCCGTCTCTTAAATGTGGCACGAGAATATCAACAAAGAAATGAGTAAACTGCCTAAATTTTAATTTTAAAACTTTACAAATACCTGCAACTTAAGTGAACGTGATATTTGCTGAAAATACATATCTGAAATTATAAGATTCGTTTTCATGACTATGGCTCTTCTATTGCGAGATTTATTGCTATTTCCGCTATATCTGCTCCGTAGTCGGCTATTCTACGTAGGCTTTCTAAAATCAGCTTTGTGTTTGTTATTTCTCTTATGTTCAATTTTTCGTTGCTAAGTATTTTTTCCGTGATTTCTTGTTCGTATCGGGTCACAAAGGTTACTTCTCCTATGAGTTTATGTGCAAGTTTTGTGTCAAGTCCAAAAAACGATTTAAGAGAGTCTTCAAATATCTTCAAGGACTTATCCCCCATTTCAAGGATAAGCTTCAAAATATCTTTTTCCAACGGACTTTCAAACCCTGAAACCAACTTAGCTATTCTTGCAGCGTGATCAGCAACACGTTCAACGCTCTTTACAATTAACCTATAACCTAGGCAATCTCTCGGATTTCTCAAACCCATTTTACTTACCATTGCTATATTTCGAACAGCAAATTTTAGTTGTCTAACAATAAATAAATAGAGCCTATCTACGTTGTCGTCTCGCCGATTAATTTCCTGCGCTAAAGACTTGTTGAATTCCTTTAACGCTTTTAGAACATCCTTTATCATGAGTGAGGTAATTACACCCATTCTAACTAAAGCTTCTCTAAGTGGAAAATCCGCATAACTAATAAAAGTTCTAAAAACAATTTCATCGGCGCTTTCCTCCATGACCTCTAAGCCTATAGTTTTTTGCCTAATGACAGATTTTATGAATTCACGCTGTTCTTCAACTCCCTTACTGAAAATCACTTTTATTACATTGTATCCGACGAGATAATATGCTATTACTTCTCTAACAACGGCTTCAGCGTCTAAGTTTTGTTCAACTTTTATGATGGCTTCTCTTTCTTTTCCTTCCTCTCTAATTAGCTTTTTTGGCGTAATAATAATAGAACCATCAGGTTGAAGGGTTAAAACCACGAGGTCTCCTTGTCGAAGCCCTATGTCTCTAGCCCAGTTTTTAGGTAGCGAAACAGTTAGTGTAGCTCCTCCAGTTAACTGTATACGTCTAATTTCACTCCGCATATTTAAGCCTCCATTACGTATATCTACATAGCATACTTACATCTATATTTATTACTTTAGGTAAAATATAAATTAACCTTATCTAAATGTGCTAAATGAAAATGTGATCGAGTTTCCTTAAATCTTCTAGCTGACCATTTAACGAGGATCGAGACATAACTTGAAGGAAAATATAAATAGTAACATAGTTTAGGATACTGAAGTTTAAAGGTAAAATATACAGAATTCAAGGCAATTGAGCCTTTAACAAATTGATGGCTTAAAACGTGCAAAATAAAAATGTTTCAGCTTTCACTAGAAGATACATTAAGGAGAATAGTATAAATATCATAAAACTCTATGTCGCACTATGGTGTGAAGATGTAAAACCAGAATGGTGATGCTTTTGAGCAGAGAACAGGGGAAAATCAGGTTATTTCCTAGAAGAGGATACATCTTCCTTTTAACCGGGATTTTAATAGGTTTTCTCACATTTTCTATCATTTCATTCATTTTTTCAGTATCTATGGAAGGTGGTGGAGTAATCGGAGTTCCGGAGAGAATTGAGTTTGAATTTTTGTACACTAGCGAGAAGCAAAGCTGGATAGAAGAAGTAACACCTAAATTTGAAGAATGGTTTAAAAATAAGTTTGATATTGAAGTTAAAGTAAGATTAATCGTTCAAGGCACACATGAAACGATTAATTCTATTCTTGGAGGGCAAATAAAGCCAGCTGCTTGGAGCCCTGCATCAAGCATATGGATACCTTATTTAAATGAAAAGTGGCGAAACCTGGGATATGACTGGACTTTAGTTGAGGAATGGACACCACTTGTTATTACACCTACCGTTATTGGTTGTTGGAAATCTTTTTTAGAACAATATAATATTTCAGGTTTTTCAAATCTTATAGAGTTAGCAAAGAAAGGAGTTGAATTTAAATATGGCCATCCCGACCCACAGCTAAGTAACGGAGGAACTACTGCTGTCGTTTTAGAATTTACGGCAGCTGCCAGAAAAACTCCAGATCAATTAACCATTAAAGATTTAACAAATGAAACCGTTAAGGAAGCGGTTCGAATACTTGAGTCAATGGCTGTAAACTATGGAAAAAGTACAGGTTTCTTCGGTAAATGGGCTGCTGAAAACGGTCCTGACGCGATTCACGTTTTTGCAGTTTACGAAAACGTAATCATAGATAATTCCCTAACCGCTTTTAAGAAGTGGAACGACTCACTTGTTGCAGTTTACCCTGAAGAAGGTGTTATTTTAAATGACCACCCCTTTGCGATCTTAAATGCACCATGGGTTAACGTATGGCAAAGATTTGCTGCATCACAATACCTAATATATCTTTTGAGCCCTTCAAGTCAAGAACTAGCCCAAAAACATGGTTTTAGACCTGCTAATCCCTCAGTTCCGCTAGATAGGAATATATTTAACGAAACAAACGGTGTAAGCCTTGAAATAAATGTCCCAGTATTAAAACCGCCTTCAGGAGAAGTTTTAGAAGCAATTCTAACTGTTTGGGCAGATGTAAAAAATCAAGGTTTACAGGGATGAACAATGCAGGTAATAAATTTATTTGGGAAAAAAATTAACGTAAGATCCTTTCTTTCAAAACTTTTTTTAACAGCTACCTTGATAAGTCTTGGTCTATTCGTATTTCTCCCAACCTTCTATTTGATCTCATTTACTTTCCTAGGTTGGGATGAGGTGTACAGGGAGGTCTTTGCAAATCCTTTGATCGGAGATGAACATTGGCAACAAATAAAAGGTATTCTAATTTTTTCTTTCAGAATAGCTTTAGTAGCAGTTTTAATAGACATTCTAATCGGCATTCCATTAGGATACATACTTGCAAGAAAAAATTTCAGAGGAAAGGATGTTGTTGAAGATTTAGTCACCTTACCATTAGTAATTCCTACTTCAGCCTTTGGGTTCGCCACCCTGATCACATGGACAACAATTGCGGGCATAGGTGGATTTTTAGGACTAGGAAGAGGACTTGTCGAACTAAACTATGTAGTTCCCATTATAAAAATACCTTTCCTTATTTTAATCGTTCATGTTACGTTAACGTTTCCATACGTGGTTAGAATTTTTAGGTCCAAATTAGAAGAGTTGAACCCTGAATTTGAAATAGCATCTAGAACGCTTGGAGCATCAGTTTTCACAACATTTAGGTCAATCGTGTTTCCTCAAGCCCTACCAGGCCTCTTTTCCGGCGCGGTGCTAGCTTTTGCAAGATCACTTGGCGAAACAGGTGCAACAATGATCGTAGCAGGTGTAAATACGACTGCTTCGATCGCAATTGTTAAGTGGGTGTTAGAATTCAAGATTGCTCCTGCTTCCTTTTTAGGATTTCTCTTAATATTAATTGCATCATCAATGATTTTACCAATTGAATATTTTGTTTCAAGAGAAAAAAGCATTTCATCCCTACCCAATTTAACTGAAACGTTAAAGATCGAGAAATATCTTTTAAAATTTGAGAAAGATGCTTCAAGAAAACTTTACTGGGTCAAAGAATTTGTAAGTTTTATTTTCATTGGAATATGTGTAATTTTACCAATATTGGTGGTATTAAACTCCGTTATTCTTTACTGGAACGCTGATCCATATACGGGTAAAATTGAAGGAGGTGTAATATATCAATTATTTGGCCCTGCAAACTACTTTAAGAGCCTAACTAGGGCAACTGCGGTTTCACTTATAGTTGCCACAGTTTCAACATATATTTCCGTCTGCATTGGCATCGCAACAACTATCGCCATTGAAAAATATAGATTTTGCCGAGCTATAAGATCCCTACTTAAAGTTCCACTCGTTGTACCCACATCTGCTCTTGGTCTTTCCGTGGTTCTTTTATGGGGACCAAAAGGCCTCGGCCTCATAAATCCTGGAATATGGCTTATAATACTTACACACATTGTTTTTTCAGTCCCAGTAGTAGTCGAGTCCGCCCTTGCCTCTTATGAAGGATCTGGCGTAGAAGTTTACGAAGAAGCTGCACGTAGCTTAGGTGCAACACCTTACGATGTAGCAGAGACCGTTACGTTTCCAATAATAAAGAGAGGAATATTCACCGGGGCAATACTGTCATTTACGCACTCTCTAGGCGAAACAGGTGCAACATTCATAGTCATGGGAAGAGATGTAACTGTATCAACCTTGGTTATCAACATGGTTGAAGGCTTAGCTATACCTGCCGCGCTTTTCGCTTCAACTTACCTAATAGCTTTATCTCTAATACTTCTATTCGTCTTTAGAAAAATTTCAAAATGATAAATCTTAAGTGGAAGAAGGCTGGTGTCTATCTGTGATAAACATTAAGCTAATCGGTGTAACAAAAAGATTTGGAACAATAACAGCAGTAGATAACATAGATCTCAATGTGGAAAGAGGAGAATTTTTCACGATTCTCGGACCCACAGGTGCTGGAAAAACAACAACTCTAAAATTAGTAGCTGGCCTTTTAAAGCCCGATGAAGGAGAAATCTATTTTGATGGCCAACTTGTAAACGACGTGCCACCTGAGGAAAGAGATATAGGCTTTGTTTTCCAAGGGTACGCCTTATTTCCTCACATGACGGTTTGGGAAAACGTTACATATGGGCTCCTCGTAAGAGGAATGGATCCGGAAAAAGTTGAGAGAATAGGAAGAGAAATTCTTTCCAAAGTCCACTTATTGGAAAGGGCAGATTCCTATCCTCATGAGTTAAGCGGCGGTATGCAGCAGAGAGTTGCACTTGCAAGGGCATTAGCCTCAGGGTCAAAGCTTCTCCTTCTCGATGAGCCTTTATCAGCATTAGATGCTAGATTAAGGGAGGAATTAAGGTTTGAACTTAGAAACATTGTTAAAGAAACGGGTGCAACGGCAATACAGGTAACACATGACAAATACGAAGCTTTACAGCTATCTGATCGCATAGCCATCTTAAGAAAAGGAAAAGTTGTACAGGTTGATACACCCGTAAACTTATTTACTAAGCCGAATTCGATTTTTGTTGCCAACTTTATTTGCGATATGAATTTCTTCGAAGGAATAGTGAAAAAGGTAGATGAAGAAGGATCCATCATACAGCTTAGAGGCGGTCCATTAGTGAAAACCTTAGATAGGACACATAGAGTTGGTGAAAGAGTGGTTGTAGCAATTAGATTTGAAGATGTTGAAATAAAAACGGGAGAAGTCGAGCATCCATACTCTATCTACGGGAAGGTGGAAAGGATATCGTTTTTAGGCCCTTTCGTTAGAATAGAAGTGCTTTTAGATAACGGAGAAGAAGTTTCAGTAAAATTGCCTGCTACACTCGGGTATAGATTCGAACTTGGAGACCGCATAACCGTAAACTTTGAGCCCACAAAAATAATTGTCTACTCGTATCCCAGAGCAGGATTAGCTGAAGAACTAATAGTAGAGTAGGGGGAAAATATGCCTGACGTCAAACTTGTTAATATATCGAAGAGATATGGAAAAGGTAGAATTATTGCTGCCGACAAAGTTAATTTAGAAATTAAGAACGGAGAATATTTTACAATTTTAGGGCCCTCAGGGTGCGGAAAAAGCACCCTACTAAAAATCATAGCAGGCATCGTTAAGCCCGATGAAGGAGAAGTTTACGTTGGTGGGAAACTTATCAATGATGTTCCAATAGAAGAGAGACGCATCGCCATGGTATTTCAAAACATACTTCTATTCCCTCACATGAATGTAGAGGAAAACATAGGGTATGCTCCTAGAGTTAAAGGAATAGAAAGAGAAAGAAGGGCTAAAATAGTAGAAGAAATAGTTTCAATGTTAAAACTAACATTAAGGTCTACAGCTTTTCCAGATGAGCTTAGTAGAGGAGCGCAGCAAAAAGTTAGCTTAGCTAGGGCGATAGCATCGGAAACAAACCTATTTCTTCTCGATGAACCCCTATCAGCGTTAGACTCGCGGGTAAGATTGGAACTACGATATGAGTTACGGAGACTGGTAAAAGAGCTTGGAGTAACAGCTATACATGTTACACATGATCAGGAAGAAGCTATGTCAATTAGCGATCGCATAGCAATAATGAAACATGGAAAAATAATTGAAGTAGGATCTCCAGTGGAATTATACCTGGGGCCACGAACAATATTTACAGCTCATTTTCTTGGAAAAATGAATTTCACGGAAGGAGTGGTAATAGAGTCTTCCGGAGGAGGATGTGTGGTAGAAGTATCTGGCGGTGTTAGGATAAGAACTAAGGTAAGAGGAAGACTTGTAAGAGAACGTGTAGTTCTTGCTATAAGACCGGAATTCATTAAATTGTCTCAAACGATGAACGAAAATGAAAAAAATGTCATAGAAGGTAAAATTATTGAGAAATTTTACACTGGAAGCTACATTTATTATAAGGTGAAACTAGAAAATGGAATAGAAGTATTCACGTTAACAGAAGCCGAAAAAATATATAAAGATGGAGATAAAATTTATGCTTCTTTTCCACCAGAATACGTAATTCTCTTTAAATACCCCGAAGAAGGCTTAGAGAAAGAATTATCTTTAGAATAACCTAGATGCAGTAATTCGTCATATACATCCTATTTATTAAGTTTTAGTGTATTCCATGTTTTTGGCAAATATCTTACACGTTTTGGACTTGGTCTAAGACCATACTCGGGAGCTCTATGTGTCACATCCAATAAGATGTTCATTAACTCTTTCCCTCTTATTCTATGCAACCCTCCTCTTACCACACTGATCTCATCAAAAATTTTCACAAAATCTCTACGAACGTTAGGTCCTACAATTAGCAATGGTACGGGGTCTCCGCTATGAATACCTATACTACATGGTGTTGTATGGTCAGCTGTGAGTACGAAAGTAACTCCTTCCTTTACTGCATCCATTATTATTGGCAGCGCATTATCTATTCTACTAATCATTTCAGCCTTTCCCTTAGCGTCTTTACTATGAGATAAATTATCTGTACCCTTAATATGAACAAAAACAAAATCGTAGTTTTCCAAAGCATTAACAGCAGCTTCAAATTTCCCCTTAATATTGGTATTCGGTAAACCAGTAGCACCTTCAACATCGATTAACTTAAAACCTAGTTCAAAGGCCACACCACGATATAAAGGTCCAGCAGCGACACAAGCAGGCTTCATGCCCCATCTATCCTTAAAACTTTCAAGTTTAATTCTTTTACCAGCCCCCCTTGGCAACACGATATTAGCTGGTAGCTTACCATGTTTTATCCTTTCCACATTAATGGGATGCGTATTTAAAACACTAAAAGTCTGTAAAACAAATTTGTTAACTATTTGAGCGGTTTTTTGAGCAGCTTCAAAATCAACAGCAGATTCGAGAGGAACAGACTCGAGAACGGGAGCACCAACCTC
>JAUQZC010000108.1 GCA_030587435.1 Candidatus Baldrarchaeota archaeon
TGCATCAGCAACCTTGATGATTCCAAGCAGTTTTACCACTAAATTTCCTTTACCCTCAATAATTCACATTTCCTGTGCTGAACACTCTTGCCCTTCTGTTAAGCGTTCTTGCAGGCTCCCCGTGGCCTGAGTTTGAAACAGCCAGAAATCTGCTGTCTGAACCTTGGAGAATTCTGCCGTTCGCCGTTTTTATCCTGCTCTATGGCCCACTACCGGAAGAGCTGGGCTGGCGTGGTTATGCTCTAGATGGACTGCAGGCGAGATATAATGCTGTTCTCTCAAGCCCTATCTTGGGCGTGGTATGGGCATTGTGGCATCTTCCTCTTTTCTTTATGAAAGGACAATGGCAGCACGACGTGTTAAAATTTGGTACATTGGATTTCTGGACGTTTATTTTCAGCCCAATCTCTCTTTCAATTCTATTCACCTGGATTTACAACAACACCAACCGCAGCACCTTGTCCGCTATCTTCTTCCATTTCATGTGCAATTTCAGTGGAAATCTCATTCCATTAACAGAGCAGGGCAGGTTATATAGTCTGATTTTGATTATTATCTTATCAATGGTGGTAACACTCATTTTTGGACCAGAAACTTTAACCTATAATAGAAGAGAATGCCAAATGATATCAGCAGAGAAGGGAATTCTAAGGCGTTTTTTCGGCAAGGGGATTTATCCATCTCAAATATCCTTCTGGCTGGATTTTCCTTTACGGAGACTTATTCTTTCTCCCCAGAAGCTGGCCGATAGGCTTCATCTCAAAGAAAATTTCAATGTACTTGAGATAGGTCCTGGTCCCGGTTACTTTAGTGTTGAAGTCGCACGGCGTATCCCGCATGGGCATCTAGAATTGTTTGACTTGCAAAAAGAGATGCTTAAAAAAGCACGTTGTAAGATTGAGTCAGCAGGGCTACGTAATGTTGGATTTATTCAAGGAGACGCTGTCGATCTTCCGTTTGATGAGAACGAATTTGATGTCGTTTTTCTCGTCGCAGTCTTAGGTGAAGTTTCAAATAAAGAAGGATGTTTAGATTCTATCTACAGAGTCCTAAAACCCTCGGGTCTATTATCCATCACAGAACAGCCAGGAGACCCTGACTTTTTACCTCTGCCGGTGGTTCGTTCGTTGGCTGAAAAACAGGGATTTAAATTCATCGAGAGCTACGGCAAGAAAAAGAATTATACTGCGAACTTTAGAAAGCCTGATCAAAGGAGTAAGAAAAAGAGGAATAGATATGAGTAAAGAATTTAGGTGGGGTTCAGAACTCCACGGTGCTTCACACCCTGCCCCTTGGGTCATATAACAGCGGATAAAGGGGAAATCAGAGATTTCCTTAAATTGCCTTTGGCAACTTCTTTTATCGTAAGCTGTTATACTAACAATAAGTTAATAGAATCCCTTCACATAACATTTATAAGCTAAAGTCTTTCTTTACGCCTTAGCCTTGATGCTTCAACAACTATGAGAGGTACTTTAATCTAGGTGAAACACATGAGTGAGATTAAACTCTTTGGAAAGTGGGATTACGAAGGCATTGAAATATTAGACCCAGGATTAAAAAGATATATATGCCTAAAACCAGTATATTTACCCCACACGGGAGGAAGACATGAACATAAAAAGTTTGGTAAAGCGGAAGTACCAATTGTTGAAAGATTGATTAATAAACTCATGAATCCAGGGCTTTCCAAGGGGAAAGGAGGAAAAGTACTTAAGCACGGTAGATGCGGGGGTAAAAAGCATAAAGCATATAATATCGTAAAGGCTGCTTTCGAAATAATACACCTAAAGACAGGCGAAAACCCTATACAAGTATTAATTAGAGCTATCGAAAATGCTGCACCGAGAGAAGAAACGACGACAGTTTCCTATGGAGGAATTAGATACCATCTAGCTGTTGATGTCGCACCTCAACGCAGAGTGGACTTAGCATTAAGATTCATTGTACAGGGAGCTGCAAGAGCAACATTTAACAATCCAAAACCAATAGAAGAGTGCTTGGCTGATGAAATAATACTCGCATCACGAAACGATCCAAAAAGCCACGCAATAAGAAGAAAAGAAGAAATAGAAAGAATAGCTCTGTCAGCTCGATAAAACAACAGTTTTTACTACCCATGTAATACTCTGACCAATTTAATTGGATGTTTCAGTTTCTTCAGGTTTTTTCCAAACAACTATTTTCCCTTTCTGCCAATCGCGTAAAATGATTCTCGCCATTTCTTCTATGTCAGGCTTTCCACTCTTTAGCAATCGTCCTCTTTTAATTGCCAGCTTCTCCAAGAATTTGAGATCATCATCAGTTTCTATACCGTAAACCTTAGCTAACTGTTTAGGGTCTTTTTTCTTAATGAATTTTATTAATTCTAAGGCGCAAGTAATTGGATCCTCAATTTTTTCAACTTCTAAAGCGCTTTTAAGTATTAACGATATTTCATCTTCAGCCGGATATACCCCAGGGGTGTCCAAAATAAAGATCTTAGGAGTTACTCTGAAAAGCTGACTACGCTTAGTAAAGCCTGGAATCGGACTTGTGCCAGCACTATGTTTACCCTTTAGAACATTAATGATTGAGCTTTTACCAACATTAGGGTATCCTATTAAGGCTACCTTGACAGGTATTTTGGAGGCATATTTTAGAATAGTTTTCCGAAGAATTTTTGTTCCAAGCCGATTTTTTGAACTAATATATACTGTAGGATATTCTTTGCTAAGTTTTTTCTTCCATTCCTCTAATACTTCTTTTGGCACAAGATCGGACTTGTTTATTACAAGAATTAATTTCTTTCCCTTTTTTGTTACGATTTCTTCTATTTTCTTGTTTCTAAAACTTTCGGGATCTCGAGAATCTAATACCTCAAGTATAATATCAGCTTCATTTATAACTCTAAAAACAGATTTCCACGTCTTTTTGCTTGGTGATATTTTCATAAACAGTTTCTCCATTAATTTAATCGTTCATCCTTAAAAGGCAGACGTACCATTCAAGAACTAAGTGTTAATCGCTTCCGACACTTCTCGCCATAATTTGAGTATCTCTTCAGCCTCTTTTCTTTCTAATTTCTGAATAGCGAAACCTACATGAATTAAAACATAATCTCCCACTTTAACGTTGTCAATTAGAGATAAATTCACCTCTCTTCGAATCCCTCCAAAATCAACAACACCTCTATCTCCCTTTATCTCCAATACTTTCGCTGGTACAGCTAGACACATAATAGCCCACCCTGATGGTAGAATTTTTCCTTTTCAATTAATGTATAAGTCTTTGTAATTTAAATTTAACACTTATAATTATCGATAAGTAACTTGGAGTTTTATAGCCATAAAACTCTCAATGCCTACTATTCTCCGAGTGTAAAATAGTTCTTCGATTATTTGTTAACAATAAATTTTTTATCTCACCATTGTCGAAATCACAACTAGCAGTTGAATAGAAACCTTTAATAACCCTTCACACACCTCCATCTGAATACATAAAATATTTCACTTTTATATGGAGAGGACATAGATGACAAAAGAAGCTGGCATAATAGGGTATGGAGCATACATACCAATATACAGAGTCAAAGCATGTGAAATAGGCAAGATATGGGGTAACTATAACGGACACGTACCCATAATGGAGAAAGCAGTAGCAGGAATAGATGAAGACCTTGTAACAATCTCAGTTGAAGCAGCAAAATACGCTATAAGAAGAGCAAAAATAAATCCAAAAGAAATAGGAGCTGTATACATCGGAACCGAAAGTAAACCCTACGCAGTAAAACCCTCAGGTACAATTGTAGCGGAGGCCATAGGAGCCACCCCGCTCGTAGTAACAGCAGACTTCGAGTTCGCGTGCAAGGCTGGAACGGAGGCATTTCAGGCATGCATTGACCATGTACTGTCAGGAAGGATAAAATACGCAATGGCAATAGGCGCTGATACCGCCCAAGGCCGTCCAGGGGATCAATTAGAGTATACAGCAGCATCTGGAGGAGCCGCTTTTATCTTTACCAAGAAGTCAAACAAAACCTTAGCATATTGTGAGGGAGCAGTTTCATTCGTCACAGATACTCCAGACTTTTGGAGAAGAGCCCACGAACACTATCCAATGCATGCTGAAAGATTTACCGGAGAACCAGCATACTTCTACCATATAATAAATTCTGTCAGAACTCTAATGGAAAACATGGGACTAAAACCTAGCGACTTTAAGTACGCCGTATTTCACCAACCCAATGCTAAATTCCCGGTGAAAGTCGCCAAAAAACTAGGATTTACGATGGAACAAATAAAACCGGGACTATTGTCCCCATACATAGGAAACTGTTATGCAGGGTCATCGCTTGTGGGATTTGCCGCCACCCTAGATGTAGCAAACCCAGGTGACAGAATATTACTAGCATCATATGGCTCAGGAGCCGGCAGTGATGCCTTTAGCTTTGTTGTTCAAGACATCATATTAGAAAAGAGAAATCCTATTCCTTCTGTTAGAGACATGATTGGTGTAAGAAAATATATAGACTACTCAACATATGTGAAGTTCAGGGGAAAAATAAGGGCGTGAACAGGCTTGAGGAAAGTAGCGGTCATTGCCATCGGTTATACAAAAGTTAAAGAGCATTGGGGGCTTTCAATAAGAGATTTATTTACTGAAGCAGCAATAATGGCCTTAAATGAAGTAACAATAGACCGGGTAGATGCGCTCTATGTGGGAAATATGTCTTCTGGCTACTGTCAACATCAAGAGCATCTGGGCGCATTAATGGCAGATTACATAGGTCTAAAATCTCCTCCTGCTGTCAAGATTGAAGCAGCAGGAGCTTCTGGAGGTATGGCATTAAGGGAAGGAATTCAAGCAGTAGCATCGGGGCTCCACGATTTTGTTGTAGTAGGTGGGGTCGAAAAAATGTCAGACGTTTTAACACCGGACATAACCTATGCCATGGCCATGGCAGCGGATCAAGAATATGAAGCTTTTATAGGAGTCACTTTCACTGCTTTAAATGCAATGATTAAAAGAGCGTATCAACATAAATTTGGCGTTTCAGATGAGTTAATAGCAACATTACCTGTACATTGTCATGATATGGCTTCAAAGAATCCTTATGCACAGTATCCGTTTAAAATAACTGTAGAACAAGTTTTATCATCACCTTTTGTTGCAGAACCTTTAAGACTTCTTGAATGTTCATCTCCAGCAGATGGAGCAGCAATACTAATACTCTGCCCCCTAGAAAAGGCTAAAAAATTTACAGACACCCCAATAGAAATAGCGGGAATAGGTGCAGCCACGGACACAATTGCCCTTTACCAAAGAGATGATTTCACGACATTTAAGGCAACTATCGAAGCTGCCAATATGGCTTATAAAATGGCTCACATAAAACCTGAAGAAGTAGATGTAGCAGAAATTCACGACTCTTTCAGCATTACCGGAGTAATATCGCTTGAGGATCTCGGTTTCTTTAAAAAAGGAATAGCAGCAAAAGCTATTTCCGAAGGAGAAATAGCTCCAGGAGGGAAAATCGCAGTAAACACTTTTGGTGGATTAAAAGCTAGAGGGCACCCCGTGGGCGCAACGGGAGTGTATCAAGTGGCAGAGGTTGTTAAGCAACTACGAGGAGAAGCTGGCAAAAACCAAGTTGATGACGCAGAAATCGGTCTAACACAAAACATTGGAGGAGTAGGTGGAACTGTGACTGTTTACATCTTCAGGAGGATAGATTAAATGTCGGTACCAAGGTACTGGCGAGAAATTCCGAGTCGTTATAGACTGATCGGAAGTAAATGTGTAAATTGTGGAAAGACATATTTTCCTCCAAGACGTGTATGTAGGGAGTGTGGATCTGTAAACTTAAAAGAGGTAAAATTAAGCGAACAAGGTAGAATTATCACATGGGCTACCATTTATGACCCCCCTCGCGGCTTTGAGAAATATGTTCCCTATATTGTTGCTATAGTTGAACTAGATGACGGAACAAGAATAATGACACAAATAACCGACTGTGAGCCAGACGAAATACAAATCGGAACAAGGGTTCGTGCTGTATTCCGTAAAATCCGAGAGGAAGGCGAAAGCGGCATAATCTACTATGGGTATAAATTTAAACCTCTTAAATAAATGTTTCAAAGTTTTTCCCTTATTTTATTTTTCCAACAACCTCTTCAAAACCATAATTCACAGATAACTAAATTTATATCAAGGTTGGCTAAAGTTTAAAAGTCTGGGGAATGTTAATTTAACGACATTTATTTAATCCAAATGGGTGTCTTACTTTGGTAAAAGCTAAGATTCTACCAGAGGCAAAGATAAGAGTAAAAATTAAGTTATTCGCCTCCTTTAGGGAGCTAATAGGTACTAGTGTTGTTTCTCTAAATATCTCCAAAAACTTAACGATACTGGATGTAATAAGAGAAATTTCCAAAAAATATAACACTAATTTTGAAAAAGAAATCCTAAAAAGTCCAAACGAGCTAAAACCTTACGTAAAAATTCTCGTTAATGGCAGATCCATCGAATTTTTAGATGGGTTAAATACCAAATTGAAGGATGGGGATACCATAGCTATTTTTCCACCAGTCGGAGGTGGAACATCGTAAAATACCAGATATCTGTGGAATTTGTAGAAGGGGGTTTCGTGTGCTCGCAAAATTTTAAAGTTGTCGTATTTGATATGGACGGTACGTTGATTAAAGGGGCCAGTTGCTGGGAAATCCTGCATAAATATTTTCGATCAGATCCTAAACTAGTTAAGAAAAATATGGAAGATTACCTAATGGGGCGAATAAGTTATTGCGAATGGATGCGTAGAGATCTTCTTCTTTGGAAACAAAACAATAGATACCCGCACATATCTGAAGTGAAAAAGGCACTGAAAAATTATGAAATGGTAGAAGGAGCCTATGAATCAATTAAAGAATTAAAAAGACGTGGTTATATAACAGCAATAGTCACGGGAGGACTAGATATACTAGCTAAGGAAATTGCAAGAAAGTTGGGTATAGAATACATATATGCTAACGGGTTTAAAACAGACGAGAACGGATATTTGACCGAACATGTTAAATGTATTGTTGATCCTTGTGAAAAGGGTAGAAATCTAATGGATCTCTCAAAAAAACTGAAAACTCCACTTTCAACGTTTATTGCAGTAGGAGATACACGTTTCGATCTCAGCATGTTTAAGATAGTAGGACTTAGCATCGCATTTAATCCAAAGGATGAAATAATCGAAAAACACGCAACTATAGTGATTAAAAACAACTCGCTTTTTAAAATACTCGAATACATACCATGATGCCGCTAATAATGTTGTTAAAAACTGGGATATATCACCTTAACTCTTTTGTAAACTCTTTCTCTCCTATCGGCTAACACGGTGATTTCCTTTCTAATCTTATCAACCAAATCTAAATCAATACTACCGATTATTGCCCCTTCAATACGTCCAATACCAGCAATAACATCTCCTAAAGGACTTATAATCATGCTCTCACCGCCATATACTTTGTTTTCTCCTGGACCAACGCGATTAACAGCAACATGAAAAACTTGATTTTCCACGGCCCTAGCTCTTGACAAAATTGTAAAATGATTTATTCTCTCTAAAGGGAAAGCAGCTAAAGTAAAAATGATCTTCGCACCATGTAAAGTAAGCGCCCTAGAAATCTCTGGGAATCTAACCTCGTAACAAATCTGCAAACCTATTCTAAATCTTCCTAAATCAATCACAAATATTTTATCACCACTAGCAAAGTGGTTCTTTTCATCTTGAAACAAGTGAGTTTTTCTATAGATACACAGAATCTTTCCCTTAGGGCTAATCATAACAGCGGAATCGAATATTTTACCTTCATATTTTTCAGCTATGCCAGCAATAACGTAACTTTGAAACTCTTCAGCGAAGTTCATAAGAACATTAGTAGTTTCGCCTGGAATCTCCTCAGCTATATCTTTCAAACTCACATAACTAAAACCAGTGTCAAAGAGTTCAGGAAGACAGAAAATATCTACCTCCTTTTCTCTATTTGCAACTT
>JAUQZC010000032.1 GCA_030587435.1 Candidatus Baldrarchaeota archaeon
TCATAACGAGTAATACTATTATGATTGCCTCTACTACGGCTAGTAACACTACTCCTATTGTTGTGTACTGCCAAAAGCTTACTGCAGACTTATACGATTCTAATTCGACTCTATATTCGAAGTATTTTAATCCATCTACAAGCATTTCAGCGTTGTATAACATCATTTCGGTTACATTATTTACTCCGACAACAGACCCTGGAAAGTTTATTAACACCACCTGTACTATGCCTGTGTCTTCTGCAATTTTCTTCCCAACTTCTACACCGCTATGTAAGTTATCTATTATGAGTTTAGCTCCGTAATTTGTAATGTTCGTCTCAACTTCCTCTATATCGCTCTGTGATAGGTATTCTGTGGGTCCATAGATTGCAACTACTTTAAAGCCAAGATACTCGACGAAACCTTTTTGCCATAGCATGCATGCAACAGGTGTTCCATTAAACCCATATTTATTAGCAATGTTTTTGAGCTCAGCATCAACCTGATCAATAGCATCAACACACTCCGATAGTTTGCTGGAAACATCTAGACCAAGCGTATCTGAAAGTATCGATGCTATGTTTTGATATTTTTGTTTAAGCATTGGAGGAGTATTCCAAGGACCTGTCACATTATAAATAGGGACATGTAAATCGCCCGTTTGGTTCGCAGAGTTTATAAGTTCTCTAAGCCATCCACCCCACTCCATTCCATGAGCCAAAATAAGATCTGCGCTTCTAATGGTTTCAACATCCCCGGGCTTAACGTCATAGTGACCTGGACACATCGAAGGCGAATCCAAATATCTTATATCCACGCTTCCACCAGTTAAGTCATTTACAATACTTGCAAGCACACTAGTAGTACAAACCACAAGAGGCTTGCTTTCATTTGCTGCAACTGGATGAACTGATGCTACTAAGGCGGTTACAAAAAGCAATCCGATTAGAAATACAAGACCCCTCTTTGCCATGATGGTGCACCTAGTAATACTTTTTTGCCTAAAAGTATTACATACGCCTTATAAACTTTACCTACACCACATTCAAAACAAGACACTTCTTACATTCAAACTCAAAATTATAATACAAAATTTGAAAGTCAACTTTCGCAAAACACGCATTAAGCGAGAAATATAGCTTCTAGTAATCCTTTGAAATGGTCGTCTCCAGTTAATACTTTTGCTTTGACAAGTTTTGCTGTTGCCGGAATAATTGCATCAGCCAAACTTGGACGTTTCTTTAAACCTTGTCTTTTAGCGTTTTCTAAAAGCTCTTTCCAAGAACCACCAATCAGAATTGCTACTTTTCTGTCAATTTCAACAACATCTGAGACCAAGATAATAAAATTCAGTTTTTCTCCTATAGATTTTTATCAAATCCTTCTCGCCAATATTTCCTAGCTATCTCAGCTAACACAATATCAGGAACAACTACCTCATGTCCTTCTTCCAAGTATCTTCTAACTTTTTCCCCTAGTCTCGATCCAATGAAAAACTCTATCCACGCATATGAATCAAATATGAGAATCAAGCCTATCCTCCTCAGAAAATCTCGATATCTTCCCTTTATCGACATCAAAAACCTTTCCACTATTTCTTCAGGTTACAGACTCGTATCATTCATCTAAACATGAAATCAGTATCTCTTAAGCTGAATTCATCGTATTTCCATTAATTCTTTGCGAAATCTCAACAAAAACCTACTTACATCCATGGCTCCAAGTACAATTAAAACAATTCCAGAAACCACAAATATCATTGACATATGCAGCAAATCTTTCTCGAAACCATAGAAAAACATGGTAATATTAAAAGAAACAGTCGTGTTCAGCAAATTTCGAAAAACCATGTAATAGATATCTCTTTTAGGCAAGCTAATAAAATACATACCTCTACTCCCGTTTTCGAAGTAAAAAATTGGATTAAGTATCCCGCTTTCATTGTAAGCCTCGAACCCTTCACTGTTAAACAAGTAGAAATTAATGGGGTGACTACATTCTATTTCTAAGCGAACATCTCTGGGAGGAGAAAAGAAACTCGACGAAACTTCACCATACGGAGGAATAGAATGAAGAGTCATTCCAGCCGTAATTTGACGATCACTTCTAGGGATAGCAGCAATACCTAAAGACAAACCTACAAGAAAGAAAACTACTCCAACTCTAAGAACTACATTAATTTTCAACTAATCCACCTCCAAAAAATAAACAAAATAGACAAAAGAAATCAACATTAAAACAATTGTAACACTGATTTGAAACGTTAAACTTAACAAAAACATCTTAAAAGTTATGTAACTAAATAATGAAACTTTACCAGAGTAATACGATCTAAGAAGATACGCAGTAATAATTGTAGGCCCTCGAGACACGGAAAAACAGGCATTATACGGTTCTTTTAAGCCTGAAACATATTGTTCCAAACCGTATATCAAAAAGAAAACAGCAAAGAAAGATAAAGCTTCATTCTTAATTAAAAGCGCAACAATCATCGAAATAGAACACAAAAACATTAAACTTATCAGAAGAGAAAGCAAAGTGAAACCTACCAATGGACTAAATACACCGAAACCCATTAAAACTGCATCAAAAACGAGCACAGAACCAAAAAGCAAATATAACACTATAAAATTAACAAGAAACTTGGATAAAAGTAAACTTCTTCTCTTCACAGGATACGATAAAAACATTTTCATCTCCTTATTTGAAAACCTTCTAGCAATACTTCTAGCAAAAAGAAAACCTGTAAAAAACATAGAAATAAAAGCACAGCCAGTTAAACTAAATTCAAGATAATCGCTGAGCACTATATCGAGAAGCGAAATAGAAGTTCTATATGGACACATAGATTGCGATGCAAAACCTATTAAAAAAAGCACAGCAACAAAAATCAGAATCTCAAAAACTGGAAAACTAAAGTTCTCCTCAAATTCCCACAAAATAAGTGTAAGAAAGTTTCTCTTACTTTTCATTTCTCTTAACGACCTCCTTGTAAATTTCCTCTAAACTACTATACTGTGGTTGAAGATTTTTAATGGAAACATTAATTTTAGAAGCTATAACCGGAAGATCTCTTTGAAAACTATCTAAATCACTTATCTTACAGTAAATTTTATCACCTTCAATCCACAAATCCTTTATGAAGCCTGTTTTTTCAAGTTCCTTAGCTAAAAGCCTTGGATCAGAAGTTTCAACCACATATATGTTTGCAGAATATTTTGAAACTAAATCACTAAGATAACCTTGATCAACAATTACACCATTCATAATTATTGAAACCCAGCTGCAAACCTTCTCCAACTCAGGTAAAATATGAGTAGAAATAAGAAAATTAACCCCATGATCCCTATGGAACTCCTTCACCTTCTCCAAAAACATAAGCCTCGCAGAAGGATCCAAATTCGCTGTAGGCTCATCCAAAATAACAAGTTCAGGATCACCTATCAAGGCTTGAGCCAAACCAAGCCTCTGCAACATACCAGCCGAAAAACCCTTAATAGCCCTATCCCGAACATCATACAATCCAACCAACTTCAACATTTCCAAAGCTCTTTCCCTAGGTTTATCCACGTTGTATATTCGCGCAACATATTCAAGAAAACGTTGAGCAGAAAAACTCATAGGATAACCAAGATTCTCATGCAAAACACCAACCCTACGCTTAATTTCATAAGAATTTCGCCAACAGTCGAGACCAAAAACATAAGCTTCTCCGCTGTCAGGTCTCACCAAGCCGAGAAGAATATTTATCGTAGTAGTTTTACCCGACCCGTTAGGACCAATAAAACCGCAAATACCCTTAGGAACCTCCAAATTTAACCCATCTAAAGCTACAACATTTCCGAAAAGCTTAAACAAGTCCTTAGTATAAACGATACGAGTACTCACCCGACCTCCCAACCTACAACATTATAACGTAAACCTGCATATCTAACCTATTAGCTTACCCAAAATAAATATCATGCGACCCTTACTTCTAAATAGTTCTTCACAAAACCGTTATATATAGCACATGGGAGAGACAGACTTCGGAAGCCACTGTAACAATACACTAACAATATGACTTTGATTCATGATAAGAGAGCGGATGGTGAGAATATGCTAAAGAAGCAGATGATTGCTTTTCTCCTATTAAATATTTTTTTATTTGCCTTTTTAATAAATCTGTGCTGTTTTATAGATTTATCTGTGGAAGCAGTTCCCTTGTGGTTTAGGGAGGGAGTGTATGTTGAATTTCGCGGCGAATTTCATGATGTAGACAATTATACTACGCTTTTTCAATTTCTTAACTTGTCGGAGTTAAGGTTTAAAGATTTGAATTTTAAAGAAAGGGGAGTTTTGTTTAGTTTGTTTAGGTGGGAGTGTTTAGATTTTAATGGTTCTATGGCTGAGTTAAAGATTCTTTTACGGTTTTTTAAAGGTGATGATAGTTTTGAATTGTCTACTTGTGTTTTTGTTGATGTTGATAGTAGGGATGTTTATTCTTTGGATGGGGAGTTTTGTGGGAAAACTATGTTATGGTTACCGACGAACTTGGAAGTTGGTGATAAGGTTATTTTCGGCTATCCTGAATGCTATGTTGAAGGCACCGTCACCAATAAGGGATATAATATTAAGACTCCTTATGGTTATCAAAAGTGTTTTGAAGTTGATTTTGATAGTAATGGTCCTGTTAACGTTACGTATAAGAATGAAACTTATAGAATCAGTGGATTGTGGAATTGGCTTGACTACGACTTAGATACTGGAATTTTAATTCAAACTCCACATTTCATGGGCGAAGCCACGTTATATGCCTTGGGAGGCATACGTCGAATTTTCTCAATAATGTTGATTTATGAAACAAATGTAGATTTGGGGCCAAGTTTAATTTGGCCGCAAATATTGAATATAATGTTTTTTGTGCTTCCTCCTGCTGTCTTCTTTGTTGTTGTTTTCTTTGCGGTTTATTGGCGGTGTAGAAAGAGGCGTAGAATTGTTAGGAGGCGTGAGAGGTAGGATTTTGTGGTTGTATGGTTACTTATGTTTTTGCTATTTCGCTTAGGAATATTATTTTGTATTTGTTTTTTAGTTCTTTTAGGTGTGGGTTCATTTCTTTTTTGATGTTTCTGAATATTGGGGTTGCTTTTTCGTGTTTGGCTGCTGCTAGTAGATATGCGTCGGATAGTGCGATGTTGTATTTTCTTTTTATTTCTCCGGCTTTGAGAGTAATTTTTTTGTTTAGTACGATTTTTATGTTTCTGTGGGAGTATAGTAGGTTGAAGAGTTTTTCTGCTTTTGTGACTGCGGTTTTTTCATTTAATCCTGACTGTTTGTAGATTTTGTAGGCTATGTAATATGTTTCTGAAGCTGTTAGAGGGGTGATTATGGCTGTTATCTCTTCTCTGTTTATTCTTTCAATTATTTCGGAGGCTAGGTCAAAATATGTGGAGCCTATTGCAATGCTTTCTATCCATACGCTCGTGTCTACAGCTACTTTTTTCACTCTTTCTCCTCCAAGCCTAATGCTTTGAGAAGTTTGTAGATTTTGACTTTATCTGTTTTTCTTGATTCGTTTAAGATTTTTCTGGTTAAATTTTTGTTGGGGACCTCTATTCTTAGGTCTTCCCAGTCTTTTCTTACGTTTTGTTCAGATTCTACTGTTTTTAGCCACATTTTGATGGCTTCTTCAACTGCTCTAGACAGGCTGCCCTTTTTAGCTCCGAAGACTCTTATGGCAGCTTCTCTGAACCGTCTTTCAACGTCATCACTAAGCCTGATGAGCATAAGTCCCATTTTATTCACCAACTAAGCTATGAATTATATTTATATGTATATATTTTTATCGTTTGGAATAGATATCTAAATATTAAATTTTGAGTTGGTTTGCTGTGATTATTGATAATTTTGTTGATGTTTTTCTGTATGTGTCGTAGTTTGGTGGGATTTGTTCAAGTAGTTTTTGCATTTTGCTTTTTTCTTCCGTTATGAATATGTCTGCGTTTATGTATGCAGATGCGAGGATTGAGCAGTCTATGTAGTCTTTGTGATATTTGTGGAGTGTTGTTGCGATGAGATCGACTTCATATGTGTAGAAGGGTATGATTTCAAATACTTCTCCTTTCGTTAAAAAAAGTAGCCCCTCGCTAAATGATTCTAGGATAGATGGTTCCTTTTTTGCAAGTTTTAATATTTTCCACTTGGCTTCAAGGATGCTAAGTGAATTTAGCATCAGTTTAAAGTTTTTTGCTAGGGATATGATTTTTTCTCTTAGATTTGGAATGTCGATTTCGATGCCAAGTAGTGGGAGAATGTAGGTTGTATCAAGTAAGACTTTTTTCATTTCAACAACCTTTCTTCGATTTCTTTTCTGACTTCTTCTCTAAGTTTTTTAAGTTCTTCAATTGTTAGTTTGATTTTCGGAGGTTTTCTGAGTAATTCTTCGAGTGAGGGAATCTTTCTAATGATAATTTCGCCTGGTCGTCCAATAATTATAACTTTGTCGCCGGGTTTTATTCCGGCAATGTCTCTTTCAGGTTTTTTGAGAACAACTTCTCCTTTCTTTCCAACTTTAGCTATAGTTGCCATATTATTCCCCAATGGTAAATATATTTCCGAAAAATATATAAATTTCGGAATAGTATTTAAAGGATTCGTAGTCAGAATTTTGATTTAAAACACACCTAGTCTTCCAATGTTACAGGTGGTTCGCACTAAGTTGAGTTTTAACTTTGGACTACATGTCTCTACAAATAAAGTTTGTAAATATTTATTTGAGAAAGAGACTTATAGTACTGTTGAAATGTTATCGATGAGAATTATTAAACCTAGTTAATTGATTTGTGCTCCTATCGTAATAAACTGGCTATGATAGTGTTGTTAAAAGTCGATATAACTTGAGAGTTAAGATTTAAGTCGAAAAGAATGTATCGATAATATTAAGTGGGTGATATTGGTTGGTTAGACGTGCTAGGGACTGGTTAGATCAAGCGTTAAGAGATTTAAATCATGCTAAATCAGATTTGGATGGGGAATATTATGAATGGGCTTGTTTTTCGGCTCAGCAAGCAGCTGAGAAAGCTGTTAAAGCGCTGTACCAAGCTGTTGGGATAGATGCTTGGGGGCATTCGGTGTGGATTTTATTGGATAATCTTCCAGAAGATTTGAAACCTTCTGAAGAACTCATTGATGAAGCTAGAGAAATTGATAGATTTTATATTCCTACACGTTATCCTAATGCGCATGCAGCTGGGCCTCCCTATGTTTATTATATGAAAAGAGATGCTAAAAGGGCGATTGAAATTGCAAGTAAGATCATCAAATACTGTGAAGATAAGATTAAGGAGATTGAATCTAAGTAAAGTGGTAGAAGAACTAAAATTTTCTTGTAAAAAAATTGGGAGAAATTTAATTTCAGCTATTATCTTCGGATCATTAGCTAAGGGGAACTATAGTGGAAGTAGTGATGCTGACGTTCTTTTAGTTCTTAAAGATGCACCGATGGATGAAGGGGAAAAATATCGGAAATATAATGTAGTTAAGGCTAGTATTCCTGTGCAGCTTTTCATCTACACTATTGACGAGATAATAGAAAGAATAGGAAGAGGAGATACATTCATTATAGAGGCTATTGTCACCGGGAAACCCATTATGGGGAAAGAAACATACGAAAAACTGTTATCGCTGTGTAGGAAAGTAATAAGGGAAAAATCGATGGAAAGAACACCTATAGGCTGGAAAACTAAAACTTAATAGATAAATTGTTAGTTTCTTTGATTGTTTCCATATGGTTTTAATCATATTCTACTGTTTACTACTTTTATAACTAAATAGCGTTATAAACATGTATTATTGATCAATATTGTTGCGAGAAGTTTTAAATTAGAGTTTAAAAAACGTGAAAGTAAATTATAACCTGCTAAAATAATTTTACTTGGAGAGGATGTCTGTTGAATGTTAAGGTTAGATTTGGGACTAGGGATGATATCGATGCGTTGGTGGAAGTTAACTGCTCTGATGTGGAAACGTGGTACCATTATTCTTCTGAGGGCCGTGGCAACCCGGCTTCATACGATGAATTAAGTTCTTGGGAGAGGGTTATGCATGGTGGTCCTTGGATGGATCGTTCAGCTTTAATTGAATATTGGAAACGTATGGAACGGTTAAATGTTATATCTTTGGTTGCTGAACTTGATGGAAAAGTCGTTGGGCATTTAGATGTGATTTTTAGTGAAGAGCTTTCATTGGGCTATTTTCTTTATTTAGACGTTCTAATGGTTCATAAGGCTTATCGTAGGAAAGGAGTTGCAAGAACGTTAATCAAGGAAGCTGAAAAGCTTGCCAAAAGTAGAAAAGCTAAATTCATGTTGGTTCAACCTGAGGAATATGAAGGGCCTTCTGGGTTAACGTATAGAAGTTGTGGTTTTAAGAGATTTTTGGAAGTATATGTTTTTGAGACCACTGTTGATGTTTCAAAAATGCCTCAAGATGTTTGCTTAACGACTATTCCTCAAATTCAAGAAGCTCCTCTTAAAACTCACGTTATGGTTTGTGGATGGTATAATATTAGCGTTAAAATGTGGGATCACGGCGTTAATCCTTCTATTGAATTGTCTTGTGTTTTTTCTTGTCCTCAACTTGCTCTCTGCGTCCTAATAAGCGAAGAAACCTACTTTTTTCATATAAGACGAGATTACTTTAACCGTTTACGTGGCTCTATCGCCTTATGGGCTCCGATATCGTTTAGTGAGGAAAACTTAGAACAGGTTTTCTCAGCAGCTAAGGTTGTAGCTTCATGGCTAGGAATAAGACATTTAACAACGAGAACCATCGAGAAGTACAGAGACCTGCTGGAAGAGGTGGGTTTTGTCTTAAAATCAAAAGCAGAACCTTACCTCGCTAGAAAACTATAATAATTTGGAAAAGTTTAGTGGAATATTTGAGGTACTCTCACATAAGATAATTGAGAGGTTTGTTGGAAAGTTTCAGCGAACCGAAACCATAAAATAGAGTTTATAGAAATATTATCGTTATTTTGTCCTTAACTTTCTCGAAATCTTTGTCCATTGTTACAATTTTTAAATTGTGTTGTTCGGCAGTTTTATACTGGTAAGCATCATCAAAATCTAATCCTAGTGTTTTCTTAACTTTGGGTAGATCTTTGTATGAATTTTTTGGTAGAGTAACGATTTCTATATTTGGAATAATGTCGTCCACAAAGTTCTTGAAGACTTCTTCTTTGTTGTTTCTGAACAATATTACTCCGATAGAATGAAGAGAAAAATCAGAAATACAGAGGCTTTCAATATTTTCATTTAGAAACTTCTTGCATTTTCTTTCTTCTCTTGTTCTAATAATATTTCCAAGAAAATATTTGTATCGACAAGATACATTATCTCCACTCCAAGGCCTTATGTTGGAGTTCCACTGAACTATACTTTTGTTTTAACTCAGATAAGCCACCTTCCCAATCAAATTTAAACTTCCTTTTTTTGGACTTTTTCTTATGTTTTTGTAACAAGAATTCTATGAAATCTAGAACTTCTTTTTTCAAATTCTCAGGTAATTCGTTAAGTTTAGTCTTAATCGCTTCTTCCCACACTACTTTCACCAACCATAATATGCTGAAATCCACTATTAATTTAATGTTCACTCAAACTTTAATTTTAGTTTAAATCTCCTTATTAACTACTATAATATGTCTGATTTACGATAATTGTTAATTGTTGCCGATCGATTTTTGCAGAAAACTACTTTGTTAAATGTTAATGTTGCTAATAGACAAGTTTCGTTTATTTCGTAAGTTTTGTGGTGTTTATATTTGTAGATTGAAAATAAGAATATGAACCTCAATTCTGGTTAGCAGTCGCTAGCCGGAAGGGGAAATTGAAAGATTGCTTTTACTATTGCTGTTAGGGTTTTGTTTACTGGTGTTTTTATTTTTAGTTTTTTGCCTAGTTTAACTATTGCTCCATTTATGTAATCTATTTCTGTTTTCTTCTTTCTCTCGATGTCTTGTAGCATTGAAGATTTGTTGTTTGCTCTTGCTTCTGCAACCTCAATAACCTTCCTTACATGATCTTCGATTTCCAGTTTGATGTTTAGGGCTTTTGCTATGTTTACTGCTTCGATCATTATGTTTCTGTTTCCTTATCTATTCGAAATATTATTCTTATATCTCGATTCTAATCCTGTAATGGTTTTTATTCCTTTTAGTTTTGCTAGATCATACAGCTTAGTAAAGAAGGGATAATTTCTAAGTCCTCAGTTTCTTTGATTATTTCTAATCTACGCTTAATATCTAACTTTTCTAGGAACTTTAAAGCTTTCTTAATATTAATATCTTATATCTAGGCACCAAAACTCTACTCCACGTTAAGTTTTTCTTGACTTCGCTAAGTGGTACGTATTCTCCCTTCTCTTTGATTTCCTCGAGTTCTTTCATTTCTTCCTCGAAAATTTCCTCTGTAGGTAGGATGTTTCACTTCCTAACCGTTACGCTATGAAATATTAAATGCTTCACCGTAATGAGTTATTTTAATTTTCTCTTAACAGAACATTTTGTCAGCTCTTTAACACTTATGTTGTCTCTAAACTTCAATCGTAGCGTACATGTCATATGATTTCTATTTATTAAACCCATATCTTTATACAAAATTGTAAGTGGTACCTTAATCGACAAAGCTACAGTTTCAGGAACAACATATGTTATATTTTATGATGGTTCCAGTAATCAGAGTTCGCATTATCGTTCGTCCCTACCGCATCGTTTTGTTTAAAACTTTATTGTGTTGCGTTTGCGGTGAGGGCTTCCACCTTGCCAGAGGGCTCACCTTACGGTTCATCCCGTGGTCATGGTGGTTGTCGAGCTCAGCGACACGGAGCTCCCATCTACATCACATGAGCTCGGAGCACAGCTCCCATCACCCGTGAAAGCTTATGGAAATTGACATCCAACCATAAATACTTTACCGAACCAAAAGACACAAAATGGTAGAGAAAACTATAATCTAAAGTTTCAGCCCATATATTCGAATTTATCGATGTCATTCCCCCGGCTAAAAGAGAGGTTTCTGGCGTCAACCTTGTAACGGAGGTAAAAGTTGTGATAGATAAAATGATTGTAGAGAAGTTGCTTTCTAAACTTAAGAGTTGGTATAAGTCCGGTGAATGGTGGCGTAACGTGGACTATACGCCGTTTGAAATCGTAGTAGCTATTATAGTAAGTCAACGCACGTATTATAAACAGGTTATTAGGTTTATGGAAACTTTTAGGGCAAGATATAAAAGTCCTGAAGATGTTTGTGAAGGATCTACTGATGAGCTCATAGCAGTGTGTAGAGTTGTAGGTATGGCTGAAAGAAGAGCTGCAACAATTCGTGAACTTTCACGAAAAATTCTTAGTGTAAGCGGAATGAAGAACTTCTTAAAGTTATCTCCTGAAAAGGCAAGAGAACTGTTATTATCTGTCAAGGGTATTGGAGAGAAAACCGCTGACATGATACTGGTTGCCTTATTTGGTAGCAAGTATTTTATTGTAGATTGCAATATTTTGAGGGTACTAAGAAGGTTAGGCATAATTCCAACGAACATTGACATATACAGGGCGCGAAAAGAGTTAGAACCATTTATTCCGTCAGAACACCGTGTCTTCCTTCATACATCCTTAGTTAGCCTAGGGCAAAAGATATGTAGACCTAGAAATCCAGCTTGCACAGCTTGTCCCCTTAATAAGCTGTGCGATTACGCAAGAAAGACAGTTGCACATGATCAGAATTTTCTATAAATCACGCAACATAAACTATGTCATTTCATTGAACGTGTACAGCAGAATGATGGAGGTTAGGCATTTACATACCTTAAACATCCCTTTGGTAATGATGATACTTCACTGGCTTTGCTTGCACCATTAAAAACAACATTTTAAACTCTCTCATGGGAGATAAAGAATATGATATTCGGCTTTATGTGCTTTGAAGATTTTATCAAATGGTATTCTGAGATTGGTAAGCTTAAGGTTTTTTGGGCAAAAATTGTAAGAAGTGTTGATTTACTCGGCGAGGAAAACGGTTTAACACTTATTAATGTTAAGTGGATCGTTAGAAAAAAGGTTAAAGAGGCAATTTTAGCAATAGTGGAAAGGAGGCAAAAAATTCTCAAAGCAATGGAACTTTTCAGTAAACACGGTGATGCTACAAGGATCCTAGTAGTTCCTGAAAACCTCACGGTCAATTTAAACCTAGTTAATGCCAGATCAATACTGTACTTCTGGAAAATTGATGGAAAGACGTTGGAGCCTGATAAGAATGTTAGGATAGAAGTATGCCGCGAGTGGAGTGAAGATGAACTTGAAATATTTAGAAGTATACACAAGAAAAGCTGGGGCTTCTTTGTACCTCCAAGACCGGAAGACCATGTTGTGATTCTAGGCTACCTGAACGATGTCCAAGTTGCAATGGCTTATCTGAATATTCACAATTTTAACATTGACTACGGTATCCATGTTGTTAAAGCTTACTGGAGGAGGAGAATCGGAACTAAGCTACTGGTAGAAATCCTAAAACTTGCAAAAACCATGAACGCTCATAATGTCAGCGTAGTGAGAATATTTAGAAGCATAAGAGGAACTTCTAGCGATATCAGGGCGGCAAAGTTCTATAAGGCAAACAACCCCCTCATAAGACTATCCATATATAGAATAGCTGTAGAAAGTTCTGAGGAGTTACGAAAAATTCTTATTTAGAAAACTCTTCGAAGTTTTAGGTTTTCGAGTTCTTGACGCCATAGTTTAAAGAATATTTTCTCTTTCCGGTAAGCTTGACACCAACTTTATCTTAATTTTCTTAATTTCATAGCAGGGGATACTTAATTCAATTAGGTGACACCGTAGGAATACTTAGTCGTGGAAGGCTTATACTTCTGAGTAGTTTGAAGGAATTGAAGTCCAGATGGGGGCCGATATTGCGTATAGGGGTTCCTAAAGACTTTGTTAAAAAAGCAGTCAAAATGCTTGAGGAATATGATCCCTACGTAGATAAAGATAATATCATTAATATTTCAGGAAACTATGACCTCCAAAAATTATCCACTTTCGCTTTTAAATTACTGACAGATGCTGGGATACCCATCAACAGTATTAACATAAAACATATCTCTAAGTGAAATTTACACCAAGGTAATAAAGCATAGGAATGAAATACTTTGCTGAACGTTTGAAATATTAACAAACATTAAAGATGGTAATTACGAGTTTTTGCCTCAGTTTCCCAAAGTTAAAAAGTTCGATGCACTCCCCTTGATACGCTTGAAAAGGGAAAATATTATGGATTACGTCTAAGTTCAGGTAAGATCATAAAAGGTCTCGGAAACGCTATTTATTATTAAGTTAATGGTTGAGTTTCTAAATATCTTCTCGCAAAATGTTAGTTGAAATTCTTGCTATAGTTATTTTGATGCTTACATTGGATTAGTCTATATATGTTTATAGATTTGGAAAGATATATAGTCTATAGTGGCAATTTTCATATTTATGTGTGTCAATTAATAGTTTGAAGTAAGTTAATAAATTGCGAGATGACTAAATTTGTCTTCTGTTGAGAAAGTTACCATACCTAGTTTAATTAAGATGAAAAAGAAAGGTAAGAAGATTGCGATGATTACAGCTTACGATTATCCTACAGCCTTGCTGGTTGATAGAGCTGGTGTAGACGTTGTTCTTGTTGGAGACTCGCTAGGTATGGTTGTTTTAGGATATGAGTCAACTATTCCTGTCACTCTTGAAGATATCATTCATCATACCAAGGCTGTTTCTAGGGCTGTTAAACGCGCTCTTGTCGTCGCTGACATGCCATTCATGACTTTTAACGTTAGTGTTGAGGAAACAATAAGAAATGCTGGAAGACTTATTAAGGAGGGTGGAGCTGAAGCTGTTAAACTTGAAGGCGGAGAAGAGGTTAAACGTGTGGTTAAAGCTCTTGTTGACGCTGGTATACCTGTGATGGGTCATATAGGTTTAACTCCTCAGAGAATTGCCATGTACGGTGGATATCATGTTAGAGGTAAAAGTGTCACGGTAGCTAAGAAACTTATTAGAGATGCTAAGGCCTTGGATGAGGCTGGAGTTTTCTCGATAGTTTTGGAGCTTATGACCGCTGAAGTGGCTAAGATAATTACTGAGAAGGTTTCCGTTCCAACTATTGGTATAGGTGCTGGGCCTTACTGTGATGGACAAGTATTGGTGTTTCATGATATGCTTGGCCTTTTTGAACGTTTTACGCCACGGTTTGTGAAGAAATATGCAAACTTAAGTGAAATTATTTTAAATGCAGTTCAAGAATACGTTAAAGAAGTTAAAGCGGGAGAATTCCCCTCCGAGGAGCATAGCTTTTACATGAAAAAGCAGAAGTACGAGAAATTATTGGAGGCTCTCGGTAAAAAACAAGAAGCAGAAGAAAAATAACTGTTTTATTCGATTTTACGCATTTCTTCGTATAGTTGTGCAGCTTCTAGAATGTATACTCCTTTTTCTGCTAGTTCTATTAGTCTGTTTTTAATTATTTCTATCATTTTCCTTAGGTTTTTGCGGTTATCAAAACTCTTTAAGATTTCTTTTAATTTTTCTTCACTAAGGTTTTTTAGTTTCTTTGCTTGCTCTGTTATGTTGGGTACCGCTCTTATAACGTTGTCAACTATGGTTATATTTGCCCATTGAGCCGTTCTACTAAGAGGATTCAAATCTATGGTGATTACTGTTTTCCCCATTTTTCTTAGGGCTTCGGTTCTATCTCCATCTTCAAGTGGGACCAAAACGACATCAGCTACTAAAATTCCTCTCGGATCTACTTTTCTTCTCCAACTTGAAAGTTCTGGAATCGTTGCACTTGCTGCTTCTCCCACACCTAATATTTCTTTTGCACCAGCCTCCTTAAGAACGTTTTTGATAGCTTCTTCTCTTTCTCTCGTTCTATAGAATAAATTTACCTCTATTTTTGCTCCAGTAACCTCTGAAAGTTCCACTATTTCTTTTGGTACTAATGCTGCTACATTTCCATTGACGCTTATTACTGGGTGTTTTGCGAGAAGTATTGCCGCAGCTGCTGCCCTTGCTGCCTCCATAGCTGGCTCCGTAGTTTCTTCACCTATTAGGTAATCAAAGGCTTCTCCTCTGCCGTGTGCTATTAAACCTGCTTTTGCTACAAGCCCTTTTTCAAACCCTTCAATTAACTTCTCTCTAATTCTAAGTGATTCCGCTCTTGGGTGATCTGGTGGGATTTCAAACATCAAATATTGCCTCCTAGAATTCTGGCCCCGGTAAAATTGATATCGGAAATAAGGATAATTCCTTTATCAAAGTATTTTTTAAGAATATTGAGAACTTGATTAGCTTTTTCACGTTCAACAAAGCAGAAGACTGTTTCACCAAACATCGCCATACTAGCATTAACAAAACCGTTTTTCTCAAGTTCTTTCACAGCGTTTTTTACTTTTTCAGACATTAAACCTGTTTCCGCTGCGAATCGTTTGGACAATTTCATTAGTTTTTCGATAGAAGCGTTTTTTACAAGTTCGTCCACCATTCTTCCGCCAATTCTATTTATTTTTTCTCGAATCTCAGGGTTGGAAAGCATCTTCTTCGTTTCTATTGGTCCAAGGGATCCACATACAACAACCGTATCCGGGTCTACTGGAATTAGATCAACGTGTCCAATTCCAGGTGCTCCAGGTTTAACTCTAATTTCTACTCCGCCTCTAGACTGAGCTAAGACCGTTCCAAGACCAGTTTTATTGACTATTTCTGCTAAATGGGCTATTTGTGCCGCCTTATCGTATGTTAGTCCTAGGTTTAAAGCTTTGTTAAGAGCTAAAGCCGTGCTAAACGCGCCGGCGCCGCTTGCTCCTATGCCGGCGCCGATTGGTATTTCCACTTTATGGTTAATCGTTACCGTGAAGTTTTTACTTGTTAGCTTTAACATGTGTTTCACTACGCTTTTTGTAACAGGGGCTTCAGTTTCAATGCCATTTATAAGTGCTTTAATCATATTTTGGTCAGCTGGCTTTAGAGAAACTGTTGTGATGACCCCTTTTTCGATGGAAACGCCAGCCCCCCTCGAACCCTTTTTTAAAGGGTCTTTTGGCTGATCGCATATTTCAAAAAATCCTGTTATGTGCCCTGGGCAATATGCTTTGGCGGTTATCAATTTAAAACCTCATTAACTACTCTTACATTATTTTGTACGGTTGTTAGTGGTTTTTCTCAATTTTATGGCTAATGAATTTTTTCTAAAGAGACTATATATTTTGTATAATCTTTAAAGATACATATAGATTATAAACAAAATTGAGATAAATAGCAAATTATCATAGATTCTCGGAGGCTTATAATTGTTCACTAAACACGTTTCAAAGGATATTATAGGTACCAAGAGCCATATTTTAGATGGTAAGAAGGTTGTTTTATGTATTACTGGTAGTGTTGCGGCTTTTGAATGTCCCAGAGTTGCTAGAGAACTTATGAGGCATGGTGCTGAAGTTTTTACTGTTATGTCTTTTAATGCTCAAAAAATTATTCACCCCTACCTAATGGAATATGCTACTGGCAACCCGGTTATAACTGAGTTAACCGGTAAAGTTGAACATGTTGCTTTAGCTGGTGACCATCCCAATAAAGCTGATTTAATTCTTGTTGCTCCGGCTACAGCTAACACTATTAGTAAAATTGCGTGTGGTATTGATGATACTCCGGTTACTACGGTTGTTGGTACAGCGTTGGGTAGCGATATTCCAATTGTAGTTGTTCCAGCGATGCATGAATCCATGTATAAACATCAGGTTATAAGGGAGAATATTGAGAAGTTGAAGAAGCTAGGCGTATGGTTTATTGGCCCTAGAATTGAGGAAGGGAAAGCTAAGATGGCTGAGGTTGAAGAAATTGTTAACAGGGTTATTGATATTTTGATAAAGCCTAAGGATATGAAGGGTCTTAAGGTTTTGGTGACTGCTGGGCCTACGAGGGAATATATTGATGCTATAAGGTTTATTTCTAATCCTAGTTCAGGTAAAATGGGTGTCGCAATAGCTGAGGAAGCTTTGGTTCGAGGAGCTGAGGTAACACTTATATATGGTAGGGGGACTGCTAAACCCCCGTCGAATGTTAAACTTATTAATGTGGAGACGACTGAGGAGATGCTTTCAGCTGTGGTAAATGAGCTTAAATCTTCTAAATACGATGTTTTTATTTCTACTGCAGCTGTGCTTGACTATGGTCCCAAAGAGGTTGTTGACCGAAAGACTCCTTCTGGTTTGAAGGAGTGGACTATTGAGTTGAGATGTTTGCCTAAGGTTGTTTGTGAAGCTAGACGTGTTGATCCGAATGTTTTTATTGTTGGTTTTAAAGCTGAATACAAGATATCTAAAGAAGAGTTAATAGAGAAGGCTTATCGAAAATTGAAGGAGTCTGGTTTGAATTTAATTGTCGCTAATGATGTTGGTTTAGCTGGGAGAGGTTTTGAAAGCGACACGAATGAGGTTTACGTTGTTGATCCTGAAAAGAATGTTGTTCACATACCTTTATTGTCTAAAAGAGATGTGGCTGCTAAAATTTTAGATGTAGTTGTTACTCAGCTTGCTGAGCAGCGAGCTAGCTAAATTAAATGTATTTTGTTAAAATTTTTTGCGCTACTTCTTTAATGGTATTATCGCGTTTTTTACAATGAACGAAAAGGTAGTATTTTGGTGTTTTAGCTTTTGCTACATTTAAAACTTTGTAAAGTGGCTTTATTCCCTCTTTCATCAAAATAGGGTATTTAATGTTCGACAGTTTGTATACACATGTCGAAACAACGATATATTTTTCTTTTATCCCCGTTTTTTCTACTATTTCATCTTCAATGCTGCTTTTCGACTCTTTTATTTTTTCTAACTGTTTTCTTGAAACTCTTTTCATTAAAATTGTTGAAAATACCTTACCGTTAAGAAAATCTTGGACAATATCTTTACAGTAGCTGAACCGTCTTAATAGATACAATAATTCGTAATCATCCATAAAAACAAAGCTTTTGTCGAGAAAACCTTTATTTAGAGCGCATTCTATAGTTTTTTGTAGAGTAGATTTTATAGCGTCCATTTTAGCCTTTTCTTTAATGTTAAAATCGAAATAGAAACACCTTCTAGCTCTAACTATTTTCCAAACATCATTAATATATCTGCCATTGAATATGAGTTTGTTTCTATAAATTGTGTATATTTTAAGCATCTTAACCGGCTGTATTTTAATATCGACAAAGCCGCAATCACTGTAATGAGTAACAGAATCGAGAACGTCTAAATCGAAGGGCTGGTTAAACATATCCCTTAGATACCGTGGGACATTGTTGGAATCATTAACAGCTATAGCTGCCACTTTTTTCGGGTCATATCCATGTTTTTCCAATATTTCTGGTAGTGTTTTCCGATTGTTTGGTGATATAGAGATTTCTCCTTTTATTATGGATGCTCCCATTCCTTTATGGTTCTTACCGTAAAAGCTAACCATGTAATCTTCAGTTGTATGTGAGAATGGGCTTAGACCAACATCGTGTAACAGTCCAGCTATAGTGGCCAGATCTCTCTCCTCTATACCCAATTTTTTACAAAGTTTTTGAGCCAAGTATGCGACGCCTATTGAATGTTCAAGCCTAGAATATCCTGACTTGAAGGGATAAGAAAAGAATGCTGCTCCAATGCTAATACGATCAATGCGCTGAAGTTCATATGTTGAAAGTAATTCTTCAGTTGTCTCATTAAGTGTGATTTTCCCGTAGATCGGAGTACGGATTTTTAGATACACTCCTCCCACGACCGTGATATTCCAATCCCAAAGTTTATCGTTAGGAATTTACAATATATTATTTTTGCCCGAAATTTTCCGTTTTCATAGATGGTTTTAGAAGACTGTTGAGTTTCACGGTTGATAGACTTTTATAGATAAATGTGGGTTTGTCTTTCAGCCGTTTCTCCATCATTGAGCTTGAAAGCTTTAATGGAGCTTTCGGGGTAACCTCTGAGCCCTACATCTGAAGGTTTAAAACAGCTATAACATCTCTACCCATAACAAGTCTATATTTTTTGCATTTCATTAGTCTGCCCTCATAGGTCGTCATGCGACCAGAGCAGAGAGGGCAGGTTTTAGAGGAATTTTTCGGATCAACATATTTAACTGGTAGGCCAAGCCACTTAAGCTTGTATTCAAGCATAAACTGAAATGTTCTGGCATTCCATTTCGAAAGTTTACGGTTGGGGTTCTTAGATTTGCAAAGAACTCTACTCTTAATGTTCTTT
>JAUQZC010000057.1 GCA_030587435.1 Candidatus Baldrarchaeota archaeon
TTAGGTACTACAGGCCAGTAGCAGTCTATCCTCAAGGGTATTGTAGGGTCTATACTCGATATAAACTTCGCAATGCGTTCTATTTCATCAATATCTACAAGACCAGGAATGAGAACAGTTTCAGCTGAGAGTTTCTCCGGAGCATTCTCATAGATCGATTTAAAGTTCCTTAAAACCCTTCTATTGGACTTACCTGTATAGTACTTGTGTACTTGATAGCTGAATGCCTTTATACTCACCTTAATTTCATCAAAACCATCTACAGGAGGATATAGGTAACCATTAGTCAATAGTACAGTACGTATTTCATTGTTCCTAATAGAATCAGCTATCTCAGCAAGCATGGGATCCAGTGTAGGTTCCCACCCTTCAAATAGTGCTATCTTGGGCTCGGTTTTCTCAAGAATCTCTATTAGTTTATCTATAGTCAGGAAGTTCAATCTACTGGTTTTAGGAATCTCACTGAGATGACAATCGTACATGTAAACTCTTCTAAGACAGCCCTTACATGTGAAGTTGCAGCCATGGAAGAATAAGGAAACTGAGCTTAATGCCTCATGAAAGCTTACATGATATATCTTAGTCCTGTACATTCCTATTTTCCCCTATGGCACTTAGTTATGGCATCTTTAGCCGCAAGACTTATAGAAGGTATCCTGCGTTTCAATGATATTCACTTCCTCGGAAGTACGTCTATAAATATAGCTTTTCTCTTGCTCTTTCTCATCTCAAGTATCTCTGAGTATAGAGGATGATATGATACTATGTATAGATGTCTCATGGCTCTCGTGACAGCCTCTATGAGTTCCTCTTTTGAGGGCTCTCTGAAAGTATCAACTACGGGTATCCAAGGCTCTATGAATAGTTTTATAGATCTATCAATTTTCGATATGAATATGGCTAATTTTTCAATATCTTCGGGGTCATTGATTCCAGGAATAAGTAGTGTTTCCACTTGGAATCTAAAATAGGGGTCCTCTACTTTACTTAGTTCTTCAATAGCATTTAGAACAGGTTTATTTGATCTTCCGGTATAGTACAGGTGTTTTTCGGGATCAAATGCCTTAACGCTTATTATAATCTCTCTCAATCCAGCCTTTAATAGCTCATGAATGTAATTCCTGTTTAAAAGGCTTCCATTAGTGAGTAGGACTATATGCGTATCTAGTTTAGAGAGTTTATTCACTATACTTACTAGATCAGGATCTAATGTAGGCTCATATCCACCTAGATATATTCTATGAGGTCTTATTTCTCTAATCTTTTTAATTATATTTTCAAGATTCCACTCTATACGCTCCGCTCTATCCGCGTAGATATCGCCTTCTCTTTTCTTCCTAAGACATCCCATACACCTAAAATTACATCCGCTAAATGATATGGTTACCATTCTCTCTCCTAAGAAGTAAGGAGTATAGCTTATGTGGTATATGTTCACTGAGACCTCCTCCTGACAGGTTTCAGGGGACTATATACAGGGTACCCGCTATTGGATGTTATCTATCCACACGTCTATACCGTATGCTATCTTAATGTTATCCCTAATCAAGACTCTTTCAGGAGGGACCATAGCGACTATCCTCCCCTTATTTTTTTAGGTTCTCTATATCTCTGGATGTAGAAGCTTGACAAGAGTCTTGTAGAGTATAGTAACCGCTTCGAACCCTGGCCCCGGGCCTGCTTATTATATCTGGATCTACTGAGACGTGGTTCACCTTGAAGTTTTCCAAAGCATAAAACATTTATTTCCTCAACATATGAACTCGATTATCAGCATAACCCAGCAATATACTGCACATCCGTAACCTGAGATTCAACACTTAATCTTCTTTTAATTCTGACAGTAACTTTTCAGAAACTGTGCTAAAGAAACTGCAATGCTTTTGTTTGTTACAGGTATATATGCAATATTATCTTTTCCTACAATCTCAACCCAGTGACGTGGTTCACCTTGAAGTTTTCCAAAGCATAAAACATTTATTTCCTCAACATGTGAGCCTGATAGAGGAACGTAGAATTCACGAATCTTCCTCCTACCTAAAAATTCGGAGATGTGTAAGGTCGATCCACTCAGCTTCAACAAAAATTTTTCTGTCGGTATGATTTTAAGGGACATTCTAGTTGTGGGAATACCTAAAATTACCGCTGGAATGATAAGGATCAGGCCAACAACTTCTGGAACTGTCCCTTTAAGTAAAAGGAAGCTTGCCAAAAAGAGTAACAGTAGCCACCAAAGAATCGAAAATGCTATAGTTAAAATTATGGTTTCATAGATCATAGGTCTACTTATATATGTCATTGCGTGCTTTCCTGACTTCAGTTCGCTGACGACCTCATTATTATCCGCTTTTATTGCACGTATTTCTGAGGGTGTGATGACATTTTTAAAATCTATTTTTAGGGGAACATGGAGTCTTTCCGATAATTTTTTAGCAAATCTTGCAAGTTCTGGACCGGCAACAAATAATTTACAAAGCTTTTCCTTTTTCTTACCGAAAAGTACAACGACTCTATGATTTCCCTCCCCACCCCTTTTGATGTGTGTTTGGCTAACAAAGGACTTTACAATTAGTTCGCTTAATTCTTTTATTGAAATACATTTAACGATCTCTCTATTTCTTGGTTTCAACAGCCTTAATTCAACAATGCCGCGATTTGGCGAAGCCCTTAACGTTAGGGGTATTTCGCCGAATCTAAATGTGAAAAGAAATGTTCCGAGAAAGACTGCAACAAAGGGAAGAAATATTATCAGTGAAATATAAAGCATATTATTAAACTTAAGGAAGTGAAGTAAAACGCTAAGTATTAGCGAAATCACCATGAGTACAAGTAAAGATGTTGTTATGCTGATAATACTAATTGTTTTAAGAAAATCGGTATCACGTTTAGAAATCTCTAAAAACACGTCTTCATTTTCATAAAATTTTGCTTTAATTCTTTTGCATACCGGCAAAATTTTCACCCAGTACCCTGATGCCAATTCTATCTTAGTTCACATAGAATCTTAAACTGAAAAGTTGCATATCTGATTACAGTTTTAATGTTGACTGCTTGTTTTCAAATAGGTCTGGCTCTAGTTTTCTTGCAATTTCTTCAAGACGTTGAATAACCTCTTTTTTAAACCCTATAAATATACCTCCTTCTTTAAGTCCAAGGTATCCACCAATTCTTTCTCCCTTTTTGACTACGTCAAGCCCGTTGACCTTTATTTTCGTGTATCTATGGTTTCCCTTTATGAGGGGCTTCCTTGGGACTACGACAAAACCGTTTTCCTTGCCCACTATTATTGCTCCGTACCCCTTTTCCTCGTTATCAAATTCAAGTTCCTCTGATTCGAGGTCTAGGTGTGTTATTCTAGCAAGAGCATACCCCTTTACATGAATATAAGCATCAACCTTAACCTTCCAGCTATGATTATCGTAAAATGTAACATCAACTTTAACAGGCACTTTCCCCCCGCAAGGTCCAGTCACATTTAATCACCTTCCTCATAACCATAAGCAGCAGCAAAATGATGTTTCAAAAGACAAACATTTAGGGCGTTTTTCCAAACTATAAATGATGTTTCACATTTAGTTAACAATTATCGTTTCATTTCTTAAATTTAATTTCTTACTACTTTTGGTGCGAAATTCGCTAATAACTAACAGTGCAATTAATTTATCCACATCTCTACTTAGAACATGTTTCGCTGACTCTTTTCAATGCATAGCGCTTCCCTAAGTTTTGGTTTTGCATCTATTCTGCAATTTTCTTTACCGCAGATATGTGTAAAATTTATATTCTTCAAAACTAAATATAGATGCCCTCAAAATAACTTAGCTAAAATAACAATCCCTCATTTTAACTTATGCATTGTGAGGTGAGGAGGATGAAAGCTGTAATATTAGCTCCTTACAAAGATCACATATTCAACAAAGATAGACCCTTAGCTCTGATAAAAATATGCGGCGTATCGTTACTTGTAAGAATTCTGAATTCGATTAAAGCAGCTGGAATTAAAGATGTTCTCATCGTGATGGGATTTAAGGGAGAGGACATTGTAAACATGCTCAAAAACGGCGAAGAAATAAAAATGAACATCTCATATATTGAAGCAAAAAACAGCGAAATTCCAAGTATTCCAAGTGAGTTCTTGAACAGCGACCTGCTAATACTACGATCAGACATTGTTATCGATGCAGAATTTGCAAATGAAATAGTAAAAATAAAAGAAAATGTCATCTGCTATTCAAACGGCGAATTCATCGGCGTATGTAAAATAACTAAGGAAGACTTAAACATAGTGAAAATGGAGAAAACCTTAGACGAAATCGTGAAAACCCTAGAAGCAAGACAAAACGTGATTAAACTGAATGTTTCTGGAATGAAAGTAGAGCATGTAGAACTGAAAAGAGAAGTGTTTCCAACATGCGTCAAAATAAAAGACAAAAACTCAATTAAATTCGCTAAGAAAAAACTAATATTTAGAACGCAAAAAGGCCTTCACTTCACTTCTTACATAAATAAACCTATAGAAGACCGCCTCGTATACTTGATATCCGATATTTCATGGATTACTCCTAACAGAATAACAATTTTCGCAAACCTAGCAGCATTTTTCGTAGCTTCTCTCTTCCTATCGGGTTATTTGAAGATAGCAGCAGTCTTAGCCTACATTGTTGGAATAATAGACGGCCTAGATGGGAAACTGGCCAGAGCAAGAGGAATATTAACAAAACTAGGATACATCGAACATTCATTCGATATGTTATATGAACAAGTATGGTATGTAAGCTTCGCCATAAGTTTATATCTGCTAGGATACGGCTACTTGCCACTTGTACTGGGCTTAACGATGCTTGTTGCAGACAGCTTTGTAAGGCATTGTTACATGCAATTTAGACAAACAATGGGAAAAGCATTGACAGCATATACCAGGTTTGATAAAGCCTTCGCTAGAGTGGACGGAAGAAGAAACGTGTATGTCCTATACATGATAATATTCTCTTGGCTACCTTTGATACCCTATCTGTCTTGGATACAGACATCACCACTTTACGCACTCCATGCCATGCTAGCACATTCATCTCTCACAGCTCTAGTGTACGCCATTAGAGCTATCCAACACATGAGTGCAGCAGACAAGGCAAATGGAATTAAAGGATTCTTAAAACTGGTGGGAAAACCTTAAAAGCCGATCTTCGCACCCACTCCTAAACGTGGTTGCACTAAATTTTTAACGAGTTTAGTCAAGTATTTCCATGACATAAATAATTAAACTTCTAATACTTGGTTGTCAAAAATACAGTAGAGAAGGCATCCTAATATCTCTTAAATACAGAGAGATCGCTAAATTCGAGGGAGGAGACAGCTACACAATAACAGCTAACTTTTACAGATCAATACCCCTTTTTTCAATGGAATTTGTCACATATGCAATGTTCGGTATATGTATCATAATCGCTGGGATTAGTGGTTACATAATGGGTACTAAGAGAAGAAAACAACTTGTAGTTGCTGAGAGACCATTTTATTTTAACTACGGCGAAACATAGGGAACATTTAGCAATGTAAATAGACTTAACACTATAAAACTGCTCACTGGAACAGTTATATTGTCATCTACAAATTTACCGCCGATTTTTTCAATATGTTCAACCATACTGGCAATTAACGCTGCTATTACTCCACCGACCCCAAATCCAAGAAAATACGCCAAAGGCGCGCATAACAGAAACATGGCCACGTTTCCAATCCAATGCTTAGTTCTCTTCTTAAACACAAAATTTCTAACTATGCCTGTAATACCATCACCCCAAGCCATAAACAGTATTGGAACCGCTCCAAGCCAGAAATCTCCGTTGGCCACCAACCATCCTAAACTCATTATAATTGCCCAGACCAAACAAAAGTTTACCTCATACATATTATTTGGATCTTGAAACCACTCCATCAACTTTCCAGATCTACGAGGCAAATAACAAAACATAGCAAGAATTACACCCATTATGAACGGTAATATTGGAGTACTAAACAAGTTTAGCCACGCTATAACAAAAGCTACGATTCCACCAGCTAAAACATGTATTGTCTTTCTAGCAAAGTAAACACCGACGTAATACTCCCATTTCCTTGCAGCAATCTCATATACACCCTTAGAAATTACTTGAACCACCAAAATTACCCATACAAATAATATTAAAGTATAAAGTATCTCCATTAAACTTATCATATTTTATTCCTCCAACCCGTTGATAACGCTTCTAGATAACTAAAAATATAAATTTAACGTTAAAAATTCTTCATATTTCAACGATCCTAGCTACAGTTTATCGACATTTAACGAAATAACACCTAAATTCTCTTTACACAATGTTTTTAGTTCTCAGACCTTATATGCGTTCTTCTGCCTTATTCCTTAATTTATTATTAAATTATTTTATAAAATAGTCGAAAGAAAATCTTATAATCAACTGTTTGCATTTTACTCCCATATAAATTCTTATATTTACTACTGATAGACTAAGGGTGCGTGATAATTTGATTATTATGCTCACGCACATCTTGTTCCTTCCCTAGAAAAAGACAGTATAGATGCTCGTTTTCTTTTACGAGAAATGGACAAAAACGGTGTAGATAAAGCAGTTCTCCTACCGCTTTTACCCTTCGCTAGCAATGAATATGTAAAGGAGATAGCGGACAAGTTTCCAACCCGCTTCACCCCGTTTGCTTCGTTCGAAGAAAACCGTTTTGCTTCTTTTGAAGAAAGATCCTTTTAATGAAAATATATTTAGAAAGTTGAATAACTAAGTTATTTCTGTTTTAGAGATGTTAAAGCAAAGAAAAGCTGGTCAAGGAGTATCGCTGTGGGATGCGGTTCTTTTAGAGTTACAAGTAATAGATGTATTTACAGTTTCGATATCCTGGTTAAACATTTGCCAGATAGGAAATCTACTTAAAATAAAGTGTGTTCCTAAAATCAATTTGTAACTCTGTTGCATTCTAAATTTCTATTCATTAAAATGCTGTATTAATAAGCTGGTTATTGGGCGCCGATTTTTGTTAGGAGTGCTTTGTAGAGTTTTTTGGCGCATTCTGGCTCTAGGTGTGCTTCAATTTCCTTTTTCACAAATATACCTTTTAAAACTATTTTAATTACATTATTTTTAAGTGATACTTCTTTTATTTTTGAGAGAAGAATAACTTTGGGAATTGCTCGGGAAGCTAGCCTTTTTGCGAGAGGACTGTATTAATAAACCTTTTGAATGCTTTTTAAACAACTATAATCATATAATTAGGATAAGTTATCTCGAATATCTACTTGCCACTTTTAATGTGTTGTAATTTTTCTATAAGAGAAGTCTTAAGCCAAAATATTGACAAAGAGATAAAATCTAATCCGAAGAATATTAAGACAAGCGAAATACTAGCTAATAATATCTTATATCCGTTCTAGGAGGCTTAACAGTTTCAGGTAGGAACTTCTTTTTCAACAGAGTTTTACTGAGATTCTCTTTAAAGCTGCTCGGAAAGAGGGCATAAACACTGCTCTTGATACAAGCAGCTACTCTAAATGGAAAATATTTGAAAAATATTGAAAGTAACTGACCTCTTACTTTACGATGTAAGTGTATGGATCCGGAAAGACGAAAAAACACATTGGCGTAACAAACGAATTAATACTCGAAAATCTAGTAAGAGCAGATAAGCTGGAAGTACCTATATTCATAGGGGTGCCAGTTGTTCCTGATGCAAACTTCGCAGGTGAGGAGGATTTCAAAAAGCTTGCAAACTTTTTATCACGCTTGAACAACGTGGTACATGTAGATTTTCTACCATATCACACACTAGGGGAAGCTAAATCACGAAGACTCGGCAAACCCTTCATTAGGTTCAAGGAACCAGATGAAAATTTCATTAAAAGATTCAGAGGTATTCTGGAAGATGTAGGGCTAAAAACAAGTGTTAGCGAGCTTCCCTAAACTTAAATTTACACAACATCCAAATTAATGTGAAATAAAAAGGTGAGTTTTAGATTATGAGTAGTGCTGCAAGAAACAGTGGTATGAAGACGAGAGACACGGTATTCAACAGTTTAATCAATATGTGTAGGCTCGGTCCAGCGGTGTCTTTTAACGGGTCTCCAACCGTATCTCCAACGACAGCTGCTGTATGTGTTGGTGAGCCTTTGCCTCCAAATTTGCCGGACTCAACGTATTTTTTCGCATTGTCCCAGATACAGCCTCCCCACATCATCATTATGGCCAGTGGAACCCCTGTTACCGTCGCCCCGATTACCAGTGCACCCACTGCAACCCAGCCGAAAAGATAGCCAACAATGATCGGCGAAACTATGGCAATTAACCCAGGTGCGATCATTTTCTTAAGAGCATATTTCGTACTTATGTCTACGCATCGAGAATAATCTGGTAGCGCTGTCCCCTCTCTTAGTCCAGGTATTTCTCTAAATTGTCTCCTCACTTCCTCAACCATTACATGGGCGGCGTCTCCAACAGCTTTTATAGCTGCTGAAGAGAACAGGAATGGAATCATTCCCCCAACAAAAGCCCCGACAACCACAGTTATTTTGTTCAGCGCCATCTGGCTGACAAACGATTCTATTGTTTGAAGTAACGCTGTTAAAGCCTCTGGACTTGGGTTAACAATGTCCCAAACACCTGCCTCATATCTTGTAACCTCTAAAATAAACGCTTGAAACAATAGAAGTGCTGCCAAAGCTGCAGAAGCCATGGCATAACCTTTCGTCAAAGCCTTTGTAGTGTTTCCTAAAGCGTCAAGAGGCTCTAATCTATCCCTCAACTCCTTTTCAGCCCCACTTAATTCAGCAATTCCACCAGCATTATCAACTATAGGTCCAATACCATCCATTGTTAAAATCATTCCACAAACTGAGAGCATACCCATCGTTGCCAACGTTGTGCCATAAACTCCTCCAACAAAAACATCTCCCAAACCGCTTACCACTGCCCACTGCGCCCCGAGATAAAACGAACCTACAAGCGCTACGACGATTGTTATAATTGGTAGTGCAGTTGATTCCATTCCAGCAGCAAGACCGGACAATATGTTTATTGCAGGACCTGTTTGCGCAGCTTCAGCCGTTTTCCTAACGTGTTTTGATTCACTTGCCGTATAAATCTCTGTTTCAAACACTATAAAGAGACTCGCTAATATTCCGAGGAGAGATGCTACGTAAAGATAGGTTGCATACGGGATAAACATTGCTAACACGAAGTAAAGTAGAGCTGCACACGCTACAACACTTGCAAAAAAACCTATTCTAAGAGGTGTCATCGGATCGGTGAACTCTCTTTTCCCTAGCGATGCACCTACACCAACGTAGGTTGCGAAGACGCCTATTGCTCTCACCAGTAACGGCAATATGATGAATAGTTCAACACGTATGCCCGTAGTATAATAGAAGATGAAGTAGACTATGAGCCCAATTATCATGCCACCTATGTTTTCCGCTGTCACAGATTCAAATAAATCTGCGCCTCTTCCCGCACAGTCACCTACGTTATCCCCAACCTGATCGGCGATGACCGCTGGGTTTCTAGGATCATCCTCGGGGATTCCCATCTCAACTTTGCCTACGAGGTCAGCTCCTATGTCCGCCGCTTTCGTGTAAATTCCTCCTCCAAGCTGAGCGAAAAGCGCTGCTAAACTTGCACCAAAGCCGAAACCAGCAAGTATTCCCGGATCTTTAAACAGTATGTAGAGTGCAATTAAACCTAGTAGACTCATACTAATAACGGATAAGCCGAGTACTGTTCCTCCGTAAGTTGCTACGGTAAGAGCTTCACGTGAACCTTTTACTGCAGCCGCTGTTGTTCTCACGTTTGCTCGTGTTGAAGCATCCATACTAATATAAGCTGCAAGTAACGAGAAAAGTGAACCTAGCATGAATGCCCCTGCAATTTTAACTCCATAAAGGTAGTCTATCCCTATTTCCGTCTTTACAGGGAATATGTAGCCTAGTATTGCTATGAGTATTGCAAGTACTACCGCTATTGATAAAATAGATTTGAATTGTCTGCTAAGATATGTGCTGGAACCTTGTCTTATTCCCAGCCATACTTTTCGCATCTCTTCAGTTCCAGTGTCGTATTTGTCTACAAGTCGAAGAAAGGCGATTGCACTTGCAACGCCGATAAGGGCCGTAGCAAATATGAAGATGGTTATGCCTAACATTCTTTTCTCCTCATTTTCTCCAAATTTTTCATTTGCTTTTTTGTTGTTTTTAACAGTCGGCAATTCGCGCGCAATAATGTATAAATCGGGTTGGAGGGAGAGCGGTTTTGCAATAAAGAATTTTGAATACATAAAGGTAGCTAATGATTTTTAAATACATCTGAATATAATTATCTAAAAGCTTTAATATAAATGAAAACTTATATAAAATTCTTTAAATAAAAAAGAATGAGTTTTAGCCTAATAAAAGCAGTATTATCGGATTCAAGAACAACACAACTAAGGTCAGCGCAATGATGTTCAGCAACTTAACCAATATGTGAAGCGAAGGACCGCTCGTATCCTTCAATGGATCACCAACAGTATCACCGACAACAGCCGCCTTATGCGTATCACTTCCCTTACCTCCAAAAACACCAGTCTCTATATACTTCTTTGCATTGTCCCACGCACCACCAGCATTAAACATGAAAATAGCCAAAATCACACCGGTTACTGTCGCCGAAAGGAGAAATGCAGCAAGCGTTTCAACACCGAAAAGTTTACCTACAATGATTGGACTTATAATGCCCACCAAACCTGGAATAATCATTCCCCTTATACCTGCTTTCGTTGCGATGTCAACAGCCACATCGTATCTAGGCTTCGCTTTTCCTTCCCTTAGTCCAGGTATTTCTCTAAACTGCCTTCTTACTTCCTCTACAATTTTGAATGCTGCTTTTCCAACAGCTTCTATAGCGTACGCCGAGAATATAAATGGAACAATTCCTCCGAGGAATAATCCAAGAATCGTTACAGGAGATGTTAAATCAATAGTGAAGTTCGGAATCCTTGCGGACACTATTTCAAGGTAAGATGCAAACAGGACGAACGCTGAAAGGGTAGCGCAACCCATAGCATAACCCTTAGTTATTGCTTTCGTAGTGTTTCCAATGGAGTCTAACATATCGGTTATTTTTCTAACGTCTTCGCCAAGACCTGACATCTCTGCAATTCCACCAGCATTGTCGGTTATTGGACCAAATGTGTCAGAGGACATAATTATACTGGTCATCGATAACATACCCAATGTAGCCATAGCAATCCCATAAAAACCAAGCTTATGGTCAGTTAACCCGCCGGAAACTATGTACGAAATTATTATCGCAGCAGATAACACAATAAGTGGCAGTCCAGTGCTTTTCATACCAACCGCTAACCCAGTAATAACGTTCGTTGCAGGCCCTGTTTTTGCTGCCTCAGCTATACTTTTAACCGGCCTATACTGGTAACTTGTATAATATTGAATTAATAGGCCAACTAAAACCGCAGTAATTATACCAATGACAATATCTACGAAAAAGATGAGTTTCCCTCCTAACATTAACACTACGGAGATGTAGAACAAAATCGCCGCAGTAACACCCATCAAAACGTATCCTATGTTTATTGACATCATTGGATCATCTTTTTTGATCGTACCCACAGCTAAGATACCGACGATTGAAGCCACTATGCCGATAGCGCCAGCAACCAATGGAAATACTACACCCTCAAAACCGAAGTACGCTGCAAGAGCTAAACCAAGAATCATAGCACCAATAATATTATCAGTGAAGGACTCGAACAGGTCTGCGCCTCTTCCTGCACAGTCGCCCACGTTATCTCCAACTAGATCGGCGATGACCGCCGGGTTTCTCGGGTCATCTTCAGGAATTCCCTCTTCAACTTTTCCACTTATATCCGCACCTACATCCGCACCCTTAGTATAGATTCCTCCTCCAAGCTGAGCGAAAAGACCCACTAAACTGGCACCGAAGCCAAAGCTAACTATAAGTTCCGGGTTTAGAGTACCAGTAATTGAAGAATACAGATAGTAGAGAAGAGTAACGCCTAGGATACTTATACTTGTTATACCTAAACCCGTAACAGCACCACCACGAAAAGCAATCTTCGTTGCTTCAGGAAGATTATGGTTTCTAGCAGCTTCAGTGGTTCTAACATGGGCAATTGTGGAAATGTTCATACCTATATAGCCGGCAAGCGCTGATGCTGCAGCCCCTAAGATAAACGCAAGCGAGTAGTATGGAGCTCCACCATGGTTAATAAAGTCGTATATGTAGAGGCATATTGCTATGATTGCTGCAACTATCGCTATTGTTGTGTTCTGACGTTTTAAGTAGGCTTTGGCACCTATTCTGATAGCTTCTGCGATTTCCTTCATTTTCTCCGTTCCAGCAGGCTTCTTTTTAATGTATGTTATAAGGTACGCAATTATACCGAGTGCTACGAGGCTAGCTACTAGGGGGATCCATAGATACCACCATTTTGGTTCAACTGCGACATCCACTCCTATCCACCTCTTATCCGATTTTTAAGCCAGATTTAATATCTGTTTCAATCGAGAAAGTAAGTTAGAGGGCAACTTTTTGCTAAAATAAGAAAATTTGAATATTTAAAAATTTATCTCATAAACCTAAAAACAGTTTGACAGTTTAACATAAAATTTTATCTAATATTCTTTCTAAACTATTAAATTTTCTAAAAAAATTATATAATTAATAGTCTTTCAAAATTTCACTTAGTAATCTTCACTACATTATTAAACAATTTAATAATGATAGACATTGATTCATTATATTGAACAATCTCTTTAAAATATTAAAACAAATTGGTTAAATAACTTCTTCTAATTCTTAAATTAGAAAACTAATCTAAAAGGCAAGTTGATGGAGAAACTAAAATAATTAAGGGCGAATATTATGGAAGCTAGTTCAATTTGCAATGGAGGTATAATGTTTGAGGGTTTTTATCTCAGTTGATATTGGAAGGTATTGTTGGCGTAGTATCTTTAAAACACGTGATATCTGATTCTAAAGAATATGAAAGAGCTAGGAAATGGATGACACTAGAAGTTAAAGCCGCAGTTGAAGCAGCAAAGGAATATGGTGTGAAGAAAATCGTTGTAGCAGATTCTCATGGAACAATGATAAATCTCCTAATCTAGCTGACTGCTACGCGCTTAGCGTTGCTTACCTTAATAACGGGATACTCCTAACAACAGACAGTGGGCTAAAAGAAACCAAGGAAGTTCCCGTAAAATATTTTAAAGTGTAAACTTCAGACTTACTGTTACCACGTTTAATTTCAAACCTTGTTTTCAATTAAAAACAAATCTTGCTTTCTAATGTTTTCTGCGATACATTTAACTAGCTAGTTGTCTTCATTAAGGGGTGCAATTTAATCCTTATACATCAGGTTTAGGTGTAAACCTTGCTAGTAGAAGAGGTTGGAATAGCATTAAGTATTTTAGCAGCGATTTCATGGTCTCTGGCAGCAGTACTCTATAAAATCGGTCTAAAAGAGGAGCATTCAGATGTTATTGTTGCAAACGGCATTAGAGCCATTTCAGCATTGCTATTCATCTTCCTTGCAACAATATTTCTCGGAAATATGAACGAAATTAATAAGTTAACCATCTGGCTTCTACTTCTTGTAGTTGTAAACGTCTCTGTAGGAATATTGCTAGGCGACTGTCTATTTTTTATAGCTTTAAGAGATGCTGGAGTTGCAATAGGATATCCAGTAGCCTACACATATTCCCTCTTCGTTTCAATTTTTGCGTACTTCTTCTTGCAAGAACCAGTTAACATATGGACCTTTATAAGCGCAATTATCATCATATTGGGTATTTTTCTACTGTTTTTCAAAGCTGAGAAAAGCGAAAGCAAACACATGGTCAAAGGATTAATAGCAGCAATATTAGCTGCAATGTGCTGGGGGATAAGCATACCAATTCTCAAAATTCTTCTCCTAAACATAGAGCCCTTCTTTCTTAACTTAGTGAGACTAATAGTTCTTAACATAATCGTCTGGCTTCTAATACTATCTAAAAAAGGTAAAAGAAGAAAGGTTAGAAGCATAGGAAGGTCAAGTTTAATTGTTCTACTGACTGGCGGTATTTTTGGAATAGGCATCGGAGCAATATTATTTCTTTTCTCAATAAATTTGATAGGTGCAGCAAAATCTACAATAATAACTTCTAGTTCCCCACTGTTTTCAACAGTTTTAGGAGTTGCAGTACTTAAAGAAAAACTTGATAAACTACGTATACTGGGCATAGCAATTATCATTCTTGGAATATACACATTAACAATAACATAAATGTTTAATATGTTTTAGCAACCTTTTACATTTTAAGAATCGATAATTACAGCGTTCCTTGGCTTTTCCATAAATGTAGATTTATGTTAAACCCTCTATTCTTTCCGAATTTCAACAACACAAAGCAAAAGGGCAACTACTGAAAGTACTGCCACTATTACTGGAAAAGGCAAAGTCATTAACAAGAATAGCATTTCAGTCATCTCGACTCCCATCTCACCGATTAACTCTAAAAACGTAAATCGAAACACGTAGAAAAGAACCCCCTCAACACAAGCAAAAATTACACCTACCACCGATGCAACGACACCAAATTTTAATCCACAAGGCCTTTCCGTAACTAGCCCATAACCTCCCACCAGTAGAATCGCCGTTACAATAAGATCAAAAATAAGACTAATTCTCGCCAAAATGTTAACTATTCCCACCACTATCAACAAAACACCAATTTTTACGTTAGTTCCCAATTTCCAC
>JAUQZC010000064.1 GCA_030587435.1 Candidatus Baldrarchaeota archaeon
ACGGCTACAACCTCCACATCACTTAGGTCAACGTTACTAAGAGCCTTATCCAAGGTTTCCAAGTACAGTTTATCGTCTGCTCCCATTGGAAGAGGATAATTGTAGCAGTTACCTTCACTTATAAATCCTGTCCCAGGGTAAATGCCCTTGGTGTGCAAAGAAATGTAGATCACGTCCTCTGAATCTTGAAATATTTCCTGAGTTCCATTTCCATGATGAGTATCAATGTCTAAAATCAACGTTTTTTTACCCAATTTTTTAACCGCTATTGCAATGTTGTTAAAATAGCAGAACCCTAAAGTTGGAGCGCCGAGCGCTCTTCCTCTTTTACCAGCGTGGTGCCCTGGTGGACGCATAAGAGAGAAAGCTTTTTCTTTTGCTGCAAGTATTGCTGCCCCAGCTGAAAGCTTAGCATAGTCGTAAATATTATCGTAGGCAGGTGTGTCGGGGTCATAGAAGTTTCCTCTCTTAATTTTCTCTATGTATTCTTTAGTGTGTACTAGCAGTAGGTCTTCTTCCGTGGCTGGTTTAGGCTCAATAAACTGATACTTGTCCTTTAGATACTCGTAGGCCAATTGGACTCTTCTAGGATTTTCAGGGTGATACGGTGAACCATATTCCAAACATTTGGGTGAAAACACGATCTTCATAAGCTTCCCTATTACATACCTCTAATTTAAATTTTTCACTAATTAAATGTATGAAACACCTTTTATGAGGGGGGTCAGAGCATCGAAAATTTAACAGTACCATATGAAAACTGTGGAGAAGGTTTAATTTTATTTTACATTTTTACCTTGAACAGGAACAAAATATTAACGTTAATTAATGTTGCTTCAATAATGTTTTAGGTAAGCGCTATCCGCATGTTAGAGGGTGAGATTTTGAGGAAGATATTGATTATGGTTGAAAACGATTTTGAAGACCCTGAGTTTATCTATCCCTACTACCGTTTTCAAGAAGAAGGTTATAAAGTTGATATTGTAGGTCCAAAAGCCAAAGAAACCTATGTGGGGAAACATGGTTTTCCAATAATGTCTGATATTTCGCCGGAGGAAGTAAATATCGACGAATACGATGCTGTCATAATTCCTGGTGGTTGGGCACCTGACAGAATGCGTAGAAACGAAGATATGGTTAAAATAGTTAGAGAAGCTTATGAAAAAGGTAAGGTAATAGCTGCTATATGTCACGGGCCTCAAATGCTTATAGAAGCAGATATACTTAGAGGTAAGAAAGCTACATGCTTTAAGGCAATAGTTACCGATCTTAAAAATGCGGGAGCAACTTTTATAGATAAACCTGTGGTGGTTGATGGAAATATTGTAACCTCGCGGTTTCCGGCAGATCTACCTGAATTCTGCAAAGAAACAATAAAAATTCTTAAGAACAAATAAAATATAATTCTCTGTATTCTAAACGGTTTTCTATGTCGATGTTCAAATACTGTTTTGTTAAAATGCTAGAATTTCGATAAGATAACATGATATTTTCTTACTTTTGTTTCTTGAGGTAATATGGACGCCTTTTATGTAATAGACGTGAAAGCTGGAAGACTTTTCTAAAATATGTGAAAAACATGTAGAAATAAAGTTACATAAAAAATTCGAAAAATAAGTGGAGAAGAAATAAAATAAATATGAAGAAGACTTAAAAAATGAGAAAATTACTTATTATAGGCTAAAAATCTTTTTATCTTATTTTAGCGTTCTATTATCTATATTACATGTCTTTAAATGACCAGAATGTAAATTGGAACCTTAGATTTCAGATTAATTTTAGTGAGGTGTTCTTTTGCAGAAACCGATTATTCTTGTGCACGGTGGTGCATGGAATATTCCTGATGAACTTGTTGAAGATCATATTAAAGGAGTTGAAAATGCTGCTAATATTGGTTGGGAAATTCTTAGGAACGGAGGTTCAGCATTAGACGCCGTTGAAGAAGCAGTGAAAGCTATGGAAGATGATCCCACATTTGATGCTGGTAAGGGGTCTTTTCTAAACGAAGAGGGTTTTGTTGAACTTGACGCAATAATTATGGATGGCGCCACTTTAGATGTGGGTGCGGTTGCAGCTGTAAGAAATATTAAAAATCCTGTAGTTTTAGCTAGGAAGGTTATGGAGCTTACGGAGCATGTTCTCCTTGTAGGTGAAGGTGCCAATAGGTTTGCCAAGAAGATAGGTATGAAAACAGTTGATTTAAGCGAACTCGTTTTGGAGAGAGAAATAGAGCGATGGAAAAAGTTTAAAGAAGGCAAAATAAGCATTGAAAAACTGTTTGAACAAACTCCAAAAGGAACTGTAGGTGCTGTTGCACTTGACAAACATGGAAATTTTGCCGCTGCAACCTCAACAGGTGGCGTTGCTGGTAAAATGGTAGGTCGTGTAGGTGACACACCTATAGTAGGGTGCGGTGCATACGCCGATAATAATTATGGTGCCGTTTCTTCAACAGGTCACGGTGAAAAAATAATGAAAATCGTTCTTGCTAAGGAAGTAATCAATTTTATCGCTCAAGGCTGCAGTGCCCAGGAAGCAGCAGATAAAGGTATTAAATTAATCTGGGAGAGATTAAAAGGTAGAGCTGGTGTAATCGTGATCGATAAAAATGGAAATACTGGTATTTCCTATAATACGCCTAGGATGGCATACGCATACGTAAAAAATGGCAAAGTATATTCTGGAATTTAAACTTTTATTTTAATTGCTTTCATGTAAAGTTTTTATAATTTTAGTGTGCAATTTAGACAAGGGGTTACAATCTTGGTCAATAGGAATCTTGCTGGTAGATGCGGTTTTTATTGTGGTGTTTGTGAGATTTATCGAGCCTATAAAGACTCTGAGAAACTTAGAGAAAAGATTGCTAAGAAATATAATTGTTCTCCAGACGATGTTAAGTGTGAAGGTTGCCAAGCTGTTGATATTTGCGGTTGGTCTCACGATAAACAGTGGGGTGCTAACTGTAAAATTTTGAAATGCTTAAACAGTAAGGGGCTAAAGTTCTGCTTTGAATGCGATAAATACGATACGTGTGAACTATTTAGTAGTTTCGCTGAGATCTGCTTGAAATCTGGAATAGATTTAAGGAAGAATCTTCAGATGATTAAGGAGGGTAAAATCGAGCAGTGGCTCTCGGAACAAGATAAGAAGTGGCGTTGCCCAAACTGCGGGAAACCGGTCATCGTGTCACCTGACTATAAAACTTGCCATTGGTGTGGATATCAGCTTCACGAATAAACTCTAAATTTGCTGCTCCGCTTGAAGAATAACCTAAATTTAAATTTCATATCGTGTGTACTATTTAAACTGTTATTAAATGTACTTGTTATTAAATATGATAGTAAAATTAATACTGTAGTTTAAAGTATTATTGATTGAATAATGGTGAAACTGAGAGAAGATGAGTTTCTAATGTATGTGGAGGAAATTGTTCAGGTTTTAGCTTCCCTTTTTGAGGAAAGCAAAGATGTTGCAAAACTTATGTACAAAATATTAGCTAGTGGAAAAGATATGATTAGTTTTGGAGATATTTTATTTTTAGCTGGTAAGGTTGTAAGTGATGAGTCACTGAAGAAAGAGTTAGCTGAGGAAGCTGTTTTGTCTATGTACTGTTGGAGAATGCTTCTACCTATTAGAATGAAACATGTCAAATGCCTTTCGTGGGAAAACAGACTGCTTCTCTCAGATATTAATGAAATGTTTGAGATACCTTCATGTATAAGGTATGCCTTTGAAGGTCTTTGCACAAGGGGGACTTGGGACTACGAGTACTCTGTTTACCGATATTTTAGCCAAATCAAAGAACCGTACAAAAATTTAATCCTACACGTTGTCAACGGGTTAATTGAGAAAACAATCTCCAACTATTATGTAACTGCAACCACCATAAGAGAAGAATGCAAAAGACAAAAATTCCCCTCTTCGAGAGTTGGGATTTTAATTGCAGAATTAAAAGGTGGAGGCTTCATAAGTCCACTTGTTTTCACGCCTCTACCTAAAATTCTCAGATTAAAAGAAGAACCGTTATACGAGTTGAACAAGGCTCTATTTGCCCTTAAACTCCAGGTATTTAATGTTGATTAAGCTAAGTGCCAATAGGTATTACTGAATCTATGACTTAAATTAAGTTTATTAACTTAAGAGAACCCACCTTATCATTCTCAGAAACTTAGCCATGCCTACATTTGTATCTAAATCACATAGTTTTTATTAGGTTTGCATTTATGGTTGATGACCTTATTACGTTTGGAGGCTTACGGCTTGGCCTTAGTGCCTTATAGAACATGTAAATTGTTTGGTGCCATTAGAGTTATGCTTGGTATTCGTGGATCTGTTGTTTTGATTCATGGTCCTCGAGGATGCGCCTACCATATTAGATATTTGCTGGGTATGCGAGGCCCTTTTTCCGGTGTGATTCTTACTACTCAGATGGATGAGAGAGATGTTATTTTTGGTGCAAGTGAAAAACTGCAAAACGCAATTTTACAAGTTGACAAGGAGTATTCTCCTGAGCTTATTGCTGTTTTGACTTCATGTGCAAGTAGTATTATTGGTGAGGATGTTGACTCGGTTATAAGATCCATTAAAGACGATGTGAAGGCTAAAATTATTTTTGTCCCTGCTGGCGGCTTTGAAGGAGACCATATTGATGGTTATAAAGAAGCATTAAATGTAATTGTTAAGGAACTTGTTTCTGAACCTGAAAGAAAACTGGAAGACTCAGTTAACTTAGTAGGGTTATATCGTTTTGGCCCTGATGTTAAAGACCTCTTAAACCTTTTATCGAAGTTAGAGGTAAATGTTAATGGGATTTTAACAGTTAATTCTTCTTTAGACGTTCTTCGAAAACTGTCTGAAGCTTCTTTAAACGTTATTATGTGTGAAGCCAGCGGTTTTGAAGCTGCACGTCTCATGGAGAAACTTTACAACATTCCTTTCGTTTACTCAACTCTGCCAATTGGTATTGCATCAACGGAACGCTTTCTGCTTAAAGTCCTTGAAGGTTTAGGTAAAGAACCTAAGCTTCCAGATACTGTTGAAAAAGAAAAAAAATTAGCAGTTGAACAGGTTGGGAAAATTGCTGAACATCTTAAAGGTTTGAGGGTTGCTATTATTAGTGGTTCTACTCGCATTGCTCCTCTTACCGAATTTGTTTGGGAGCTTGGAATGGAGCCTGCTGTTGTTTCAATTGATAGGCTTGGCGAAGTTACATTAGATTTGTTGGATATGGTTGTTAAGGAGCATTCTTTAAGCCCCAAAGTTTTGAAGGAACCTGACTACCGAGAAGTTTTAGATACCCTAAAAGAAGAGAAAGTTGACTTGATTTTGGGAGGGCTTTACGAGAAATCTCTCTCCTACGAGCTAAATGCACCTTTATACGATATTATGCATAGCGAAGAGCGAACCATGGGCTTTAAAAATGCCGCACTTCTTGCTCAAAACATACTTTCAAAAGTTAAAAACTGGAAACATGAAAAACCTATGGAGGGTTTTGGATGCAAATACGGCAAATAGCCATCTATGGGAAAGGTGGAATCGGGAAATCTACCATAGCCGCCAATATTTCAGCTGCACTAGCTGAGAAAGGTCTTAGAGTTATGTTGGTAGGATGTGACCCCAAAAGAGATTCAACAATGACCTTAGTTGGTGGAAAACAGCTACCACCATTGCTTGAACTTCTAAAAGATAAAAAGAAAATATCATTAGATGACGTGGTTTTTGAGGGCTTTAAAGGTGTTTTATGCGTTGAGGTTGGTGGCCCTGAGCCGGGTATTGGTTGTGCTGGTAGAGGTTTAATTCTCGCTTTTAGAACCCTTGAGAAGCTAGGGGCTTTTGAACAGTCGTTGGATTTTATAATTTATGATGTTCCTGGAGATGTTGTTTGTGGTGGTTTTGCTGTTCCTATGCGTGAAGGTTTTGCAAGAGAAGTTTATATCGTGACTTCTGGAGAATATCTTTCTCTTTACGCTGCAAACAATATTTGTAAAGGAGTTAAACGGATAAATGCTAGGCTTGGCGGAATTATTTGCAATTCTCGAAGAGTTCCACGTGAAAAAGAGATTGTTGAAATGTTTACACGAGCCGTAAAAACCAAGGTAGTTGGCTTTGTTCCTTGGGATCCTATTGTACCAAAATGTGAACTTCAAGGTAAAACTGTAATCGAAGGTGCACCTACTTCGAAGCAGGCTGAAATTTACCGAAGACTGGCTGTTAACATATTAGAAAATAAAGAGCTCGTTGTTCCAAGTCCTTTGCCACATATGGAACTTAGAACTTTTATGAAAAAATTTATGGGAGGTTTCACACATGAATGGAAATAATACGACCTCTTTATCTATGTATGTTCGTGTTCATCCATGTTTTGATGAGAAAGCCCACTTTATTTATGCTCGCATTCATCTACCAGTTGCCCCTAAATGCAATATTCAATGCAACTATTGTGAAAGAATTGTTAACGAAAATTTTTGTGTAGATAGGCCGGGTGTAGCTGCAAAACTAATTTCCCCAAGTGAAGCCGTGAAACTTGTTAAAAGAGCTAAAGACCTTTATCCATCCTTATCTATTGTTGGCATTGCTGGTCCCGGAGAGCCTTTAGCAAACCTTGAAACCTTTGAGACGTTAGAAAAAGTTCACGAAGAGTTTCCAGACCTAATAAAATGTGTTGCTACAAACGGCTTACTTTTACCACGTTACGTCCATAAACTCTGGAAGCTTGGTGTTAGAACTTTAACTGTTACCGTTAATTCTATTAAGCCTGAAATAGGGCGAAAAATATACTCTTGGATAAAATGCAACGGAAAAACATATTTCGGTTTTGAAGCTGCGAAAAGACTTATAAATGCCCAGTTAAAGGGAATTGAAGAAGCTGTGAAGACCGGTTTTGTTGTGAAAGTAAATACCGTTCTTATTCCAGAAATTAATGACACACATGTTGTTGAAGTTGCTAGAGAGGTTGCGCGTAGAGGTGTTTACATTCAAAACATAATTCCTTTAATTCCTCTTGGATTCTTTAAAAATCGTCGTCCACCGACATGTGAGGAACTAGAAACTCTACGAGAAAAATGTAGCAAATATATTAGACAATTTCATTTATGTAAGATGTGTCGAGCAGATGCTCTTGGGGTCCCTGGCCAAGAAAAAAGCATATATGAGAAAAATTGGTGTTCGCGTTCTTGTCACGGATGATGTTGAGAACTTTTTTTATTTATAGGTGATTTGTTGCTTCAATTCCCCTTCTTAGCCAAAAAGTTTGCGCAGTGACTAAGAACAATTAAGCCCACATCAACTATTCCGAGAGTTCAAGTTTCGCTAATGCCCATTTATCCTCCTCCACTTCTTCCTCTGTAAAGCATTTAGGAGCCTTTCTTCTAAGTTCTTCAAATCTTCTCTTAATAAGGCTTTTATTGGTGGATACTTTCTTCTTTCTATCAGTAATCTTGTTGCCTTTATCAATATTCAACATACTCACCTTTATTTATAGAACAACTTGCGACTATTACTAAGATAATGACCAAAAGTTGTTTTATCTTTGTAGGTGTTCTATGCGGTTTGCTGTTTTGTTTTCTATGTAGAATGCTGATATGAACGGTTCTTTGAAGCTTGTTTCTATTTTCTTTCTAGTTTTTATGAAAAATACTTTATATTCTATTTCGATGTCATGAGCGTTAAATGTTCCAATTACGGCGACTTCGTCGTCTTTTCGCAGATCTATGTCTGATGGATATTTTACTAGAATGTTGTCTCCATATTCATCTTCTAGGTAAAAGTATGTGACGCTTTTTGATATTGGAATTGTTTGCGGTAAGTCGAAAATCCACGTATCGGTCACCACTTCCTCTATAAGATCTGTATTAACCACTTGAGTTACTTTTCCATCTACGAAAACTGTTTTTTGGTGATATTCTTTTTGTTTCAAAAGTAAATTTCTCACATTTACTTTAATATACCTATAAGATTCCTTTAGTCTTTGTGTAAACCTATTTAAAAAGTTCTCAGCCATTTTATTTCCCTACCAATCGAGTTAACTCTAAATTACGTAGAGACGTTTATATGCTGTCTTCTATTGTTTTTATTTGTCTATTGTTTTTATTTGTCTTCTGACTTTGATTTGATGAACTACAGCGAGAATAAAGATGATTGCTCCTATTAGGGTAACGAGTAGTGAACCGTATTTTTTGAGTATTTGACCCGTCATGTTTTCTTTGCTTGGAGCAATGTATGCGATGTAGAGTGGATCGTAGCTTAACGGTTTGTTATTCCAAATGGGGAAAGTAACTCTGTAAACTAAACGGGAACTCTGAACTCTTAAATCCATATCCTTACTTAAACTTGGGGAAGCACTTTCTAAATAGTTTTTTAACGTTTCTTCACAGTTCGTCATTAAATCGTTAGCCCAGTAAATTTCGTCTCCAGGCAACAGATAGACATCGTACCGTACTGTAACAGCTTTATATTCTCTTTTAAGTTCATTTAACACATAGCTACTATTAAAAATAAATTTAAATGCGGTGACATTAGTGACCTCAACGTCTGCCTCACTTATTCGAGTTATATTTTCGCTTACATGGGTTTTATTACCATCAATAACATTAATGGTGTAATTTTCTTTCACTAGTGTTGACGTAGCGAAGAGAAAGGATAAGCTTAGGTTGTTGAATGAAATAGAAGCGTTACATGAAAATTCACCAAGATCCATGCTCAGCTTAAGATAAGATATGTTGTTTTGGATCCAGTAGTTAAATTTAAACTCAAGGAAGCTTATGTAAGCTTCACACAACACTTCAAAAAACGAGGGGTACTGCTCCCCGCTTATGGGGTCTATTATCCAGGAAGAAGGCTCTTTTTCTGCTACTTCTTCAATAATTCCTTGAATCTCTTCGTATCTTATACCCCAAACATAATGCACTATTCCACTTATATTTTGCTTTGTGGGGACGGTTAAACTAACGTATTTTGAAGCGTTTAGAATAAATATATATCTTACTTCGTCAACCGTTTTATTGAAGCCGTCTGAGAAATCTGCATCTAAAATAGAGTTGTTGTTCAGGTCCTCGAATATTTCAAAACCTATAAGCGTGTTTCCTATAAAAATCTCATTTCCATTGATAGTGCGATAATATTGGCCTAGGAAGAATTGAATTGGAGATGGAAAGAACACCGAGTACATAGATAAGAATAAAACACGTGTATCCAGCGTGTTTAACGAGACATACCAGAAATCAAAGCTATGAGTCTTATTTATGAAACCGTAATCAATTTCCTTCTCAAAATCTATTTTTTCAGCAGCGGCGATTTTTAGATAAGATAAAGGTAAAATAGGAATCGCCAAGCTAGTTATGACAATGACTGAAATTAGTGATAGACTAATAATGGTCGATTTCATTTTCATCCCTCAAAATGCTCTTAGTTCAAGTCACCGTGGAAGTCGTCCCCTTAGTTATTCTAAGAAATCTCTACAAATTACACATATTTTAATCTATGTTTTGAACAATTTGTTCAAATGTTTGAACACTGTAAAAATTAAAAGTTAGGCATCCTTAGTTTACTGTGAGAGTTGTACCTCTACTTACTGGGGGAAGTTGATTGAACGATAAGGAAGATGTGGATATAGGGCTTAAAAAATCTGAAATCGCTGTTTACTGGGTAGTTTTTGAAAAGGGTCCTCTGGGTCCGAGGGAAGTCCAAAGGTTTACAAATTTTTCAAGTCCAAGTAAAGCTTTGTACCATCTAGAGAAACTTAAGGATATGGGAATTCTAAAGAAAAATAAATTTGGCAAATACTATGTTGTTAAATACATCAATTCCGGCATCCTACGCTTTTATTTCCCAGTTAGAAAGCGATTAATCCCCCGAGCTCTAATATACGCTGTTTTGGTAACCTTACTAAACGCTATATTACTTTTAATATTTCACGGGAGTATTCCACTAATTTTTTTCACACCATCTCTATTAGCAGTAATAATACTTTGGTACGAAACGCTTAACCTATGGAAAATAAGAAAAGAACTACTAAAAGGTTAAAATAGAAGCCTACAAACATTACGTAAACTTATTAAGCCATTAACATTAAAACCTATGAATAATCCACATACAAACGTCGACATGAATTCAAAGCCGTTTCAACTTTTGATAAGTTTAAAACACCTGCATTTAAGATTTTCTGCTTGCATTTTACATTGAAAAATCAATGAAATAAGAAAGATCGCAAAAAAGGGAATTGAAGAAAAAATTAGAGTCAAGCCTAATTGTTTATCTTGCTTTGTATGATATATTAATCGTACCTTAAAAGTGCACAATTGATCTTTCCACTCTGACCCATTGTACTTTACATACGTCTCCACATGATAAAGTTCATACCGTGTTTTGTTAAATACAATACGATAGGGAGAATGATCCATTAGATATCTAACTGTTCTAACTATTTCCTTGTACAGAATCGAGTCATATCCGTAAGGTTTCTTCACTACACCATAAATTGAAACTTTAAAGAAGATCTCATCGAAGATCGGATAATATTTCTTGGGGAAAATTAGCTCCATTTTATCTCCCGCATATAGGGTGTAACCTCCTCCCCATCCTTTCTGAGTCCAGCAAACCCCCCACCAACCGAAACTTTCAGGCGCGACATCCAGTGACCAAGTCTCCTCATCAACATGAACTCGCTGTCTAAAATAAATGCCAACCGATAAAAGAAGGATAGCAATGACTAAAAATACAGAGATGTTTTTGACGTGATCTCTCATCGGAATTCCCTCATCTCAACTTTTACTTTTATAACTATTGTTTTAGTTTTATCCGTTGTAATATGTGAAGGTATCTGTGAATGAAACACTACCCAAATAATACCAGTAGGGAAATATGAATCGGTACATGCTAATCTTGACTTGTATTTCTACGGTGTATTCACCTAGGTAAGGCCAATCTATTTGGTACTTATAAAGAATGCTCTTTTCTTGTACATTCGCCCAATTTATCCAACGAAGATAAATACCATTAGTCTCCTGACCGTAGAAAAAGTCGCTTGTTTTAACATATTTAATTAGAATGGAAGCTACTCTCGCTGCTGCAGTTAGTTCCGGATGAGAAATAGATAAACCAGCTGATAACAGAGCGAGTAGATCGCTTCCTATATCAGCCGCCATTTGAGTACCGCTTTCTGATCCTTTGTAGGTTTCTTTTAGTCTCCGTGTAAGTCTACTTAAAAATTTTCAGCCATTTAACTTCCCCCGCTTTGAGATTATGCTGGTACAATGATTTAGATTTGAATGAAAAATATTTTGTTTCAGGTGTGTAATTATTGTTTATTAAGTTCTAATTAAGGCATAGAATGAACTGCAAAGTTGGAGGGCCGCTGGGAAATTGAAACTGTTGGCGTTATGTTTACGGAGTACATTCTATAGTGGCGGTGTCGCCGGGGTTTAAAACCTTGAGTTCGATGCCTTTTTCGGCTAGTGGTTTCCTCATTTCCTCAGGGTTGGCTTCTGTTCCCTTTAAGACGTTGTAGTGCATGGGAATTACGATCTTCGGCTTTATATTTAATGCGAATTTTATTGCATCGTAAACGTCCATGACCGTTTTCCTAAAGAGGAATTTTGCGGAGCCTATTGGTAGAATCGCTACATCTATTTTAAAGTTGTTAACATCTTTAACTACTTCATCAGCATAGAGAGTGTCTCCTGAAAAATAGATAGCACAGTTACCTAAAAATATGACATATCCAACTGCATCCTTTCCACCCCATACTGGGTGCATGGCGCGAATAACATTGACGGTAAAAATGTCCATGTTAAGTGATCCACCTGGATATGCGGTGACTGTCTTCAATATTCCATATTTTTTAGCTTTTTTCACAACGCTCGGTGGACCTATTACAGTTGGATTCCAGTTTTTTCTGGCATAGTTCAAAGTTGCGTGGCCGAAGTGGTCTCTATGGGAATGGGAAACAAGCATAAAGTCACATTTAGGAATGTCTTCAAGGTTAATGGCAGGTGGGACCACTCTTTTTAGGTAGAAGGGACCTTGGTCAAACCAAGGGTCAGTTATTATAGAAGTTTCTTCTCTCTCCCTCTTTATACTTATTATAAATGTAGAATGGCCAATGTACCGTATATTTACCTCCATTTTAATCATCTCAACCACTATTTGAACGTAACAAATAATATATGCCTTTCTCTACAAAATTACCGGGTTTCAAGAAACTTGGTCAAATGAAATCTTACGGTTAATTTTTGTCTAAGAAATGATAAATTACTTGAAATGTTAATTTTGTGCTTAAATGTTTTTAAAGCAATGAGCCGTAGAAGTTATCTTTTTATACTTTTAGAACAACTTTGCATGAGAGGCGGTTTACATGTATGAGGACATTGTCAAAGAGGTTTACAATATAGTTTACCCGAGAAGGAAGCTTTTTACCGCCGGGCCCGTGGCTTGTTTCCCTGAAGTTCTTGAAATCATGAAAGTTCAAATGTTCAGCCATAGAGCGGAAGAATATAAAATTATACATAGGGACACTATTAAACGTTTAAAATCTTTCCTAGAAGCTGAGAAAGGCATAGTTCTTCTGTTTCCGAGTTCAGGTTCAGGAATTATGGAGGCTTCAATTAGAAACGCTGTTTCACCTGGAGGGAAGGTTCTCGTTACTATCATAGGTGCTTTTGGAGAACGTTACGCAGATGTTGTCAGAGAAAACGGTAGAAAAGCAATAGAACTCAGCTTTGAACTGGGAAAAGCAGTGGATCCTGATGTTCTGGATAAGGCGTTAAAGGAAAATCCTGATGTCGAAGCTGTAGCAATAACGTATAATGAAACCTCTACCGGTGTAATAAATCCGTTGCCTGAACTTGCTAAAATAGTTAAGGACCATGATAAGCTTCTTTTTGTAGATGCTGTAAGCGCGATGGGTGGTGCAGACATAAAGTTTGATGAATGGGGCATTGACGTTGTTTTTGGTAGTTCGCAAAAGGCTTTTGGTGTTCCACCTGGATTGGCCATTGGAGCTTTTAGTGAAAGAGTTTTTGAGCTTGCTGAAAAAACACCTGAAAAGGGATGGTACTTTAATCTTCCTTTATATAGAAAATTTGATGAAGAGAAAGATGGTACACCTTCAACGCCTCCAATGCCTCAAATTTTCGGGCTTAACGTTGCTCTTAGGATGATAGAAAGAATGGGTGGGAAAGAGAAATGGCTTAATATGTACCAGGAAAGGGCTAAAATGATCAGAGATGGTGTAAGAGATATCGGACTTAAACTTTTAGCAGAACCTGGATATGAAAGCCCAACAATAACGGCTGTTTTTGCACCTGAAGGCGTTAAAGGTTTGGATGTTTACAATGCGATGCGTGACCGCGGATTTGAACTAGCAAAGGGGTACGGTAAAATCAAGGAAAAAACGTTTAGAATAGGTCACATGGGCTACATAACTTTCGAGGACATTAAAGAAATGTTGGAAAACTTACGAAAGGTTGTTAGTGAATTACTGAAGGGAAGTTAAAATTTTGTAGAAGCTTACAGTAAAATACTTCTATGATTTCTATTTCTTTAGTCATTCGGTCTTCCAAGAATATCGTTGTATTCTATGATGTTAAAGTAAGTTATTAGGATGATAGCGTCATTAGCAACTTTTTGAAAATCCATGAAACCAAGGTAAATACTACAAGATGTTAAACTATAATGAGTTTAATTTAAACGAATTATTTAGTTTTGATAGCTTTTAAAGCAGTTCTATCTGAAGGTTATAACCATGCCAGCATGTAATTTTTTGAAACTGTCACCAAATTCTTTTAGTAGTAGACATTCAGCTTTTAAACCAGTGCAATGGCCTGTATAAATTTCTCGCGTCTCTAACTGCTTCAACATGTCAACGGTTTTCCTTATTCTCCCCTCATCTGCATCTATTAGGTGAAAACCTCCAATAACAGCTCTAACCTCATTGCTACCTGTTATCCTGATAGCATGCTTCGTTATATTAATAATTCCTGCATGAGAACAACCCGAAATAACAATTATGCCCTTTTCCATGTTAATCACCAAGGAAACATCATCTTTAAGATCATCCTCAACGAGTTGACCGTTTTCTAAGGTATATAATTTTAATGTTGGAGTTTTTTCGAACTCTGTTACTCTCTCTACTTCACCTGTTACAAATATGTTTTCGGCTATTTCTGTAGGATTCCTTAGCAAAACCCATTCTCCACCCAGTTCTTCAACCTTCTTTCTGTATTTAAAAGGCATTCCAATGTGTGTTAAAACTGGCTCTTTGCAAAAATGAGGTCTAAACACGGTCGGATGAGCTATTATAGGAAAATTTTCCTTGTTAATTTTCTCTACGATCTCAACTAAACCCTTCGTATGATCGTAGTGGCAATGGGATAGAACTATCATATCGATAACCTTTGGATCGATGTCTAAAAGCCTCATATTCTCCAGTATTAAATTTCCGTAAGTACCTGTATCAAAAAGTATGTTAACACTTTCTCCACTCCTTGTCATCTTTATTAAGTAGGATGCTCCATGCTGAGCCAAAAACTTACTATCATATCCAGAATAGTCATCTGCTAATACGTACACTTTAACTTCTTCCACAATATTCACCTCCTCTTATAAACCAAAATTTTGTGGTTTTGCTTTTATAATACACTTAAATATTCAGACTTTACACTTATTAAATGAAGCTTTAATGACAATTTTTAACAAACATACCGCAGCATACTATCAGACAATTAAATGACTTCAAATAAATTTTCTTAACATATATCATTTAATCTTAAAACACTTCAAAACCATATTGACTAGGAAATAAAATTAACTCGCTCTTCTATTATCTCTTATAAATAATTTTGCAATTATAGTTGCAAAAAAATCGTAATACTTATTTTCTATGACTTTATAGTTTGTTATAGTTGTAAGTCGGGTGAGAGGTATGGCCACGGAAAAAATATTTATAAGAAAGGCTTCCGGCTTGGTGAGGTCGGTCTCAGGTACTGACGCTTTCTTCTTTAACCTCTTTGCAAGCGGCCCAATAGGTTTTGCTTTGGCATGGAGCGTATATTGGGCTTTTTACGGACTTCCAGGCGCAAACTTATGGTTAGCAATGGCATATGTGACAATTTTTAGCATATTTCTTACAATGACATATGCTATGCTTTCCTCTGTTATGCCTCGTGCAGGAGGAGATTACGTTTTCATATCTAGAACATTACATCCTGCAATTGGATTTGCAGCAAATTGGAATATGATGTTAACTCAATTCCTTTGGGGCGGTGCAATAACCATCTTCTTTGTTGTAATGGCAATTTCACCAGTTCTAGGTACTCTAGGCATTATATTCGGTAATGCGTGGTTGCTAAACGCTGCAAAGATATTATCCACATCCGCAGAGTGGATTTTCGGCATAGGCATATTAGTTATCATAATTGTTGGAGTAGTAGCGGTATTAGGCTTAAAAAGACTTATGTGGTTCCTAAGAGTAGGATACGTTCTTGGTTTCTTAAGTCTTGCAATAATATTAGGTACCCTTTTAGCCACTAATAATCAAACTTTTGTAGAAGCGTTTAACATGATCGCAGCTGAATACAGTATTTCTTATCAAGGAGTTATAGATGCTGCCAAAGAAGCAGGACTTAGCATTCCTACAACACTTGTTTTCGATCCAAAGTTAACCATCGCAGCTATGGCAGTGGGTTTTGCGGTTATTTCTTGGAGTTGGTGGTCTATTTATATAGCTGGAGAAATTGTAAAAGCTGAAGATGTAAAAAGGCAAATACTTATTATGGTTGGGCCAACGGTATTAAATGGAATTCTTTATATTGCTTCGATTTTCCTCATGTATAAGGTTATAGGTTACGAGTTTTTAGCTGCAGCCTACTACCTCTTCGACAAACAGGAGTGGGCGATACCTGTACCGCCGTTCATAAACTTCTTTGTAGCAGTAATATTGTTAAAGATGAACAATCCTATACTTGCTGCGCTTTGTGTTATAGGATTTTTGGGATGGCCTTTAGGTATATTTGCCCTTGGTGTTCCAACTTTTTCAAGATGCATGTTTGCTTGGGGAATGGATAGACTCTTGCCAGAACGTTTCACTAAGATCAGCAGAAGATGGAATACACCCGTAAACTCAATTATAGTAACAACCATTGTTCTCATATTATCTACGATATTCGTGGCGCTTCTTCTCGAGACGGGAATCTTCTGGCATATTGAAACCTACGTTGGCTTAGCACCAATAGTTGGAACAATTGCAATAGTGTGTTTAACTGGAGCTTTACTACCTTATACTAGAAGAGATCTTTACGAAAAGGCAGCAATTTCAAAGTTTAAAATAGGACCTATACCACTAATAACAATAACAGGTATAATATCTACAGCATTTACACTTTTCATTGCATCGCTATATTTCTTCTTCCCAGCTTTAGGCTTAGCGGACCCATTAACGTCTGCAATAGTATGTGGAACTATATTTGGTTCAGGACTCGTATACTTTTATGCTGTTAAATACTATAGGAAAAAGCAAGGTATAGACTTAGACTTATTATACAGAGAAATTCCACCAGCTTAAGCTTAACAGGGAGGTGAATAATATTGGCATGGCTAAAACAGCATCATCGTATCTTAACTATTGAACTTCCAGCTACAGTTCTAAAGGAGTTTAATGCTAAGGAATGGGTTAAAAAAGCTGTAGACTGTGGAGCAGATGTCATAGTGGCTTTTGCATACAGCTATCTCGGTGGATTAACTTTCTATAAAAGTAAATTTGCGCCACCACATCCAGATATGGGCGACAGGGACATTCTCAGAGAAACTGTTGAAGAATGCCGTAAACAGGGGGTCAAAGTAATTGCTTATGTTAATAGCATTTGGGGTGGAGAACATGAGTACAAGGAACATGAGGATTGGTGTCAAAGAAGATATAACGGTAAAATTGTAGAAATGGGGCCTTCTCGTGAAATGTGCCTTAATAGCCCTCACAGAGAGTATATTATTAACATAGTTAGGGAAATTTTGGAAAACTATGATGTTGATGGCATTTTTGTGGATGAGCCTAGCTTTCAAAGCTGGTGCAAATGTAAATACTGCGAGGAGAAATTTAAAGCCGAAACAGGATTGGAAATACCTAAATATGCTAAATGGGATAATCCCAAGTGGATAAAATTTATGGAATGGAGATATAAATGTATAACAGAAGCTATAGAGGAAATTGCTAAGAGTGTAAAGTCTGTGAAAAACGATGCCATATGTTTCTTTCAATTTCATTTTCCTATTTCCTCTTTTTCGTGGCTTTGGTTGAGTATTGTTGGCGGTGGAAAAATGGAGTGGAGATACGGGTCAGAGTACGAGGGATTTTATATTCCAAGAATTTACGCTGAAAAACTGGAAGACATCAGCAAACATGAAGATGTTATTTCAATGGAACTGTATCGAAGTTTTGCAAGGCAACCTGTTTGGTGGATTGGGGCTTGCATTAAGTATGCTAAAAGGTTTGCTGATAATAAACCTATTTTCACGTTAGTTGAAACGCCGTTCTTTCCATGGTCTCTTTATCTTCGCCCATCTGTCGAGTTAAAGGCTACAATAGGGGAGATTGTAGCTAATGGAGGATGCCCTTGGTTTTCGATCTATGGGCCAGGAATCTCTGATATGAGGAGACTTGAAACCATTAAAGAAGTATTTCAAAAGTTAAAATCTTGTGAAGAACATCTTAACAATGTCGATTTATTGAAATATGCTGCAGTACTGTTCTCTTTACAGACAGTAGACTATTATGCTGCAAATGACACCGAGGGTCGATATCTTAACCATTTTCTTGGATTTTACAGATCTATGATTGAAAACCACATACAAGTAGATGTATTATCAGATAAGGACATTTCTTTCGATGTTCTCAAGGAATATAAAGTGGTTTGCCTACCTAATGCTGCTTGTTTAAGCGACCTACAGATAAGAGAACTTGAAAAATATGTGAAAAGCGGCGGTGGTCTTATTGCTACGTATGAAACATCTCTTTATGATGAAAAGGGCGTAAAAAGAAATAATTTTGGTCTTGCAGACTTATTTAACATTGATTATACCGGTAAAACTGAAGACGCTGGCATAACTTATATTAGGATTTCAAATGAGCACCCAGTGGTCGATAATATTTCTAAAGGTGTTTTACTTCCCTATTTCCTTAACATTCCAGTATCTACTCCTAGAAGTATGGATAATGTACTTGCAATCCTTGTTAAACCTCCTGAAACAATGTTTTCTCCCATCGGCGAAGATACCAAAATACCTGTAATTCTAGCTCAAAATTACGGTGAAGGTAGGGTAGTTTTTATTCCTGGGTGTTTAGATGCCATTTATATGCTAATGGAAATCAACGACTACTGTAATATTCTCGCCAATGCTGTGCGATGGGCTGCAAAATCTCCCGAACCTGTGGAAGTTAAAAACTGCCCTAGAATTGTTGAGGTTAATTCATGGGAGAAAAAAGATGGTAAAAGGATTATAGTTCATCTGGTGAATCACGGCTATGATACGAGGCCAATACTTGGGCCGATCTCAAGGCTCGTGAACTATGCAATACCAGTTTATGACGTTGAAATTCAAGTAAGGAAAGCTGTTAATGAGAAAGTAAAGAAAGCCTATTTAGCATTCCACAACAAAACCCTTGATTATGAAGTTAAAGATAACTTGGTTAAGATTGTTGTTCCAAAAGTTGAAGATTATGAAATTGTTGTTATTGAGTTTGACTAGGTGAACACAGATGGTTTCCTCCCTAGAGGAAAAGATAATAAAAACAATAGATGAACGACGAGATGAAATAATTCAACTGCTAAAAGATCTAATAAGAATCCCAAGCATTACAGGTGAAGAGGGTAAGTGCCAAGAATTTGTAGCTAAAAAACTCGAAGAAATTGGAATTGAAGTCGATAAATGGCAGATAAACTGGGAAGAGTTGAAAAAACATCCTGCCTATGTACCAATTGAAACAATGGGATATAAGGGCTATGAAGGAAGACCCAATGTAGTCGGAATACTAAAAGGTCAAAAAGAACATCCATCACTCATAATAAATGGCCACACAGATGTAGTTCCTATAGGGGCAAGAAATGAATGGAAGCATGACCCTTGGGGAGGGGAAATTGAAGGGAACTTTATATTTGGGAGAGGAGCTTGTGATATGAAGGCTGGTATTGCCGCAATGATTTCTGCAGTAGCTACATTAGTTGAATGCAACGTGAAGTTGAAAGGAACTCTATACATCGAAAGTGTAGTGGATGAGGAAGCAGGTGGAAATGGAACCCTTGCTTGCGTAATTAGAGGCTATAAAGCTGATGCAGGAATAATTGCAGAGCCAACTTCCCTTCACTACCTTTGTAATTCTAATAGAGGCGCTCAATTTTTCAGGATTAAAATTGAAGGTGGTTCTGGAGGTCTTGAGCTAAAATATACCATTCCTGAAGCGATAGAAAAAGCTTTTAAGATTTATAAGGCTGTAGATGACTTTGCAGCTATGAGGCAGATAGATGTGAAACATCCCTTGTTTAAAGCTTTTCCACTGCCTGCAAAGATTCCTACAGGAATATGTAAAATTCAGGCAGGAGACTGGCCATCAACAATACCAGGAACGTGCATAATGGAAGGAAGTTTGGAATGTCTTCCAGGTGAAGATATTCGTGAAGTTCGTGAACAATTTAAAAAATATATTGCCTTCGTTGCTCAGACAGATCCTTGGCTAAAAAGGAAACCGCCTGAAGTAGAGTGGTTTGGACTATGGCTTGAAGCAGCGGAAACTCCTGTGAACCATCCAATAGTTGAAACAATAAAGAAAACTTCCAAAGAAATTTTAAACTTCGAACCTCAGATAATAGGTGGTGGTGGAAGCGACTTAAGACTACTTAATCTTTACGCAGATACTCCATCGGTTCTTTACGGTCCTGGTGGTGGCGCGATGCATGGATTTGACGAATATGCAGATTTGAAGCAACTAATAGATTACACTAAGAATTTAACTGTAACTATAGTGAGATGGTGCGGGGCAACGTAGTTTTGGTGGTAGAATAGTTGGAAAGTGTAAAGGACTTCTTAAGGAAACTTAAAGCTGTAACATTGCTTCAAATGGCAAAGAGAAACTATACCTACAAGGAATTATCGATAAGACTAAACTTAGATATTCCAACTCTAAATCGATATGTCAATAGGCAAATTTTACCAACGAGCAAAAGAGCACAAAAAATTATACAAGCTCTTCAAAATCTTTTGAACCCTTCTATTGAAATTGTTAAGTGTTTGTTTTCAGAATCTGTAGAGGAACTTCCTGAGGCAGATAAGATTTTTACGTCACATCCTGAATTAGCTATGTGGATTATCAGCGAAATATTTGATAGAGTCTCTCGGAAGAGTTTTGATTCCATACTTACTGTTGAGGGGGGAGGATATTTATTTGCCTCCTGCATTTCTGCCATTATGGGTAAACGTGTAGTTTTAGCGCGAAAAAGGAAGCCACATGGATCAAATTATATTTTTGAAACCTACTATCCACATACGCTGTTAAAAGCAGGTGTTTTTAACCCAGATTTTCAAAGAAATTTGTTTCTTCCACGTTATTTGATAAGAAGAAAAGATCGTGTTATACTGATGGATGATGTGATTTGGACAGGAGAAACAATGAGAGCCCTTTTTAAAATGGCAACTAGAGTTGGTATGAACGTTAACTATGGTATTGTTATAGCTGTTTGGTCTAAAGATGTGTTTGAAACATTGCAAAAAGACCTAGCAATACCCATAGATTATTTAATTCCTCTCTACAAGTATAGAAAATATAATAAAATCCTAGAAGTGCAGGAAGGGTGATCTTATGGTGAAAGTGTTTGATGGATCAATTGAACCTTTAAGTAGGGAAGATGAAGAAATTTTAAAAATGGCTGCCAATATTATTAACGAAGCAGAGAAGCAAAAGATAGTTTTGAGAATTCTTGGTGCTATTGCAATATTTTTACATGGAGGAGAATTTGCCAACTTGTATAAAAAGTTAGGGAGGCTTCCCGATAGAAAAAATCTATTTACTGATATAGATTTAATAGGTTATAGTTCGCAAAGGTTGAAGATACGTGAATTTTTCGAAGATTTTCTGAAATTCTCGCCGGATCTTCATGTTTTATTAATTTCAGAAGGAAAAAGGCTAATATATCACCCTCCCGGGAAAAGTTTCCACATTGATGTGTTTTTCGATACGCTATCATTTAGCCATGATGTTCCCTTCGGGAAAAAACCAGGTAAGGGGAGGCTCGAATTAGATTTTCCAACCGTAACCCCTACGGATCTTCTGTTAGAAAAACTTCAAATACATGAAATAAATGAAAAAGATCTTATAGATCTAATTGTTTTACTTAGATCTCATGAATATAGCGATCAAGACGAAAAAGATAAAATCAACTCAAAATATATTGCAAGTCTTCTTGCAGATGACTGGGGATTTTGGTTTGATGCCACTTCTAATCTTAGAAAATTAAGTAAATATGTTGAAAACTGCTATAAAAACCGAATTATCCAAATGCAAGATAAAGAGGATGTCTTACAAAAAGTAAATCAGTTGTTAAAGATTATAGAGGAGGAGCCGAAAACAAAGAAATGGAAAAGAAGAGCTAAAATAGGAACTTCTAAACCTTGGTTTAGAACCGTAGAGGAAATTATAAGATAATGGGAGGATGATTTAATGCCTATAACAAGAATTTTTTATGCAGCCGATATTCACGGCTCAGAAATCTGTTTCAGAAAATTCATTGGAGCAGGAGAATTTTACAAAGCAAATGTACTAATTTACGGCGGTGACCTCACCGGTAAAATAGTTGTTCCAATAATAAAAACGTCTAATGGAACTTACCAAGCCGAAGTACTTGGAGTTCTGAAAGAGGCTAGAAACGAAAGCGAACTTAGAGCTTTACAGGAAATGTTGGAAAATCAAGGAATGTACTATTATATTACAACATCTGAAGAATTTGAAGAAACTAGGTCTGACCATAAAGCTGTAGATCAGATATTTCTGAAGTTGATGGAAGAACGTTTAAGACGGTGGATTCGATTAGCAAAGGAAAAACTTCGAGGGAAAAACATAAAGTGCTATATTATGCTAGGAAATGACGATCATAGGTCTTTGAAAGATGTTCTTGCAGAGGAGGGTGAAGAGGGAGTAGTTGTAGATCCAGAAGAAAAAGTTGTGACTATAGATGCAGAACATGAAATGATAAGCTTAGGTTACGCAAATATCACTCCTTGGAATTGTCCAGGTGATTTGCCTGAGGAAGAGCTTGAAAAGAAGATAGATGAACTAGCTTCTAAGGTTAATAATCTTGAAAAGTGTATTTTTAATTTTCATTGTCCCCCATATGGGACGCCAATTGATCAGGCGCCAAAATTGGATGAAAATTTAAGGCCGATAATAGGTTCTAGTGGACCTATATTTGAATCTGTTGGAAGTATGGCTGTAAGAAAGAAAATTGAGGAGTATCAGCCTCTTTTAGGTTTACATGGCCATATTCATGAGGCAAGGGGTGTATGTAAAATTGGGAGAACTCTTTGTATAAATCCTGGAAGTGAATACGGTGAGGGAATTTTGAGAGGAGTAATAGTTAACATTGAAGGTAAGAAAGTAAAAAGTTACATGTTTGTTTCAGGATAAAAGGAGGTAGTTATTTTGTGTATTGGTAAAAAAATTCGATTGTCGCGAATAATAGAACCGTATTCAAAATCTGCTGTCATTGTACCTATGGATCACGGGGTTGAAGGGTATTTTGAAAGACTTGAAAATCCAGAGAAGATAATAAGTGATGTACTTGAAGGCGGCGCTAACGCGCTTCTACTTAGACGAGGAATTATTAAACAAATGTATAAAGTGTTTGCAGGCAAGGCAGGATTAATATTGAGAGTTACTTGCGCAACGGGATTATCTTCTGATCCATCGTATCAAAAAATTGTTTCCTCGGTTGAAGAAGCTATAAGACTGGGAGCAGACGCTGTTATTGCGATGGTAAACGTAGGACATCCTAAAGAAGATGAAATGATTCATAATTTTGGAATTCTTTCCGATGAATGCGACGAATGGGGAATGCCTCTTATAGGTGAGGTTTATCCATGGGAGGGTAAATTCAAAAACGTTTACGATTTTGATGTGATTCGACAAGGTGTGCGTGTTCTTTCTGAGGAGGGTGCAGACCTCATAAAAACATCCTATACTGGAGATAAAAAAAGTTTTGAAAAGGTGGTCAACTACAGCCTTTCACCAATAATTTTGGCTGGAGGACCGAAAAAAGATTCTCTTAAAGATGTTCTAATAATGGTTAAGAACGCTGTGGACGCAGGCGCTATTGGGATATGTATAGGTAGAAATATTTGGCAATCAAAGAACCCGAAGAAAACTGTTCAAGCAATTGCTAAAATTGTGAGGGATCGGGCAAGTGTTGAGGAAGCTGAAAAATTATTGGAAAGTAGTTAAGTGCTGGTGGTAGTTTTGAAAGCGGCTATATATTATGGTCCGAAACAGCTTGAAATAAAAGATGTAGATGTTCCTAAGGTTGGAGAAGGGGAAATACTAGTTAAAGTTCGCGCGGTTGGACTTTGCCCTACAGATGTCAGAATATATTTTTTTGGGAGTTCTTCGGTCAAGCCACCTATCATACTTGGTCATGAATTTGCAGGAGAAGTTGTGGAAATAGGCGGGAAAGTGAGTGGATTGGAAATTGGCGATAAAGTAAATGTCCCTGCTGATGCTTTCTGCGGCAGATGTAAAATGTGTAGAATAGGATGCGAAAACCTCTGTGAAGACCCTCTTAGCTTTGGATATAATATTGATGGCGCATACGCTGAATACGTTAAAATTCCGAAAAGATTTCTGAGTAGAGGAGTAATATTTCATTTACCAGACAACATATCTTTTGAAGAAGCAACTTTTGTGGAGCCTGTTGCATGTTCCATTAACGGTGTTAGGAAGGCTGGCGTTGAAGCTGGTAAAAGTGTTGTGATTATAGGTGACGGCCCAATGGGGCTTATTCAAGTTCAATTGTCACGTTTATTTGGAGCCGACTCCATTATACTCATTGGTTTGCATGATTGGAAGTTGCAACTGGCAAAGAAGTTAGGAGCCGATTATATAATAAATGCTTTGCATTCGGATCCAGTGGAGGAGGTTCTTAATTTAACAGACGGAAGAGGAGCCGACTCTGTAGTAGTGACAATAGGAGTTCCAGAGGTAATTGAGCAAGGGTTAAAAATGGCTGGGAAAAATGGGTTTGTAAACATCTTTGGAGGGTCGAGAAAAGGATCGGCAATTACGATTGATCCAAATGTTCTACATTACTATGAAATTTGTTTTACTGGTAGTTCAGGGTACACTTTCAATGACTATGAATTTGCATATAAACTTGTAGTTAAGAGGAAAATTAACGTCAAAAAGCTGATTTCTCACAAATTTAAGCTATCAGAGCTATTTGATGCGATAAATCAATTTCAAAATAAAGAAAAATCTCTTAAAATAATAATAGAGCCAACTGGAGAATGATTTCTTGGAAGAACAACCACTCATACTTAGTATAGATATTGGGACATCAAACTGTTCAGTCTCACTTTTCACAATCAATGGAAAGAAAATCCATGAAACAAAGAGAAATCTTAGCATAATATCTCTATCGCCAGGATTTTTTGAACATAATCCTAAAGAATTATGGATATCTGTAAAAACTTGTGTTAAAAATATTACTAGAAAATTTAAAGAAAAAGTTGATTCTATAGTTGCTGTCGGTATTGCGGGCCATATGCCATCTCCAATTCCAATAGATAAAAACGGAACCCCCCTCATGAATTGTATACTTCATTTAGATACTAGAGCAAAACCACAAGTCGAAAAAACATTGAGAAAAATTGGAGAGAATGAAATTTATTTAAGAACAGGAATAAGACCTAATGCTACATATTCTGGATTCAAATATTTGTGGATTAAAGAAAATAAACCGAACGTTTACAGGAAGACATATAAATTCCTTGAACCTGCAAGTTTTGTTGCGCTTAAATTAACTGGAGAGATAGGTATAGATGAAACACACGCAGGAGGAACCATGCTTTACAATATTCACAAAAGGAAATGGGACGCACAGCTCATTGACGCCTTAAATATGGATATAGTAAAGCTTCCAAGTGTATTTTTTTCAACAAAAGTTGTGGGAGAAATTTCAGGGAAAACTATGGATGAAACTGGATTGGCGAAAGGAACTCAAGTAGCTGTTGGTGTCGTCGATTCTTTTTCAGCAACGTTCGGAACAGGTGTTTATAGCCCAGAAACTTTATGTGATATTTCTGGAAGCACCACTTGTCTAAACACAGTTGTCAATAAGCCTGTTCTCGATAAAGAAATGCGGTTCACGTGCTACCCTTTCATTTTTCAAGATAAATGGATTTTAGATGCAACCTTTACTTCAGGTATTATTGTCGACAATTTTTTAAAAAATTTAGGAATAGGATACAGAAATGAAAGACTGTATGAACATGTAGAGAAAATTTTAAAGAACACTGAAATAGGCTCAGGGAAAATGCTTTTCTTCCCCTTTACTGGAATGGGTGAACAAAGTCCTTATTGGGATCCCTGTATGAAAACTGTGTTAATAGGATGGTCACCAGGGAAAAAACTAGAAAACATTGTTAGAGCGCTGTACGAAGGCTTAACTTATGCTATAAAACTAAACGTAGATGTTTTTTACGAGAAAAAAATAAAAGTACGTGAAGTAATTTCATCAGGAGGAGGAGCAAAGAGCCGGGAATGGTGTCAAATGAAAGCCGATGTTTTAAATTTACCCGTTAAGGTTCCGAGCGAAGTATCCACTACGTCCTTAGGAGCCGCTATAATTGCTGGAATAGCTACAAAAACAATTAGCAATTGGAAAGATGTTTTCAATCGATTAAAAGAAGAATATAAAACATATAAGCCAGACAAAAAAAGGCATAAGAAATACATGAAATTTTATACGATATTTAAGGAAATTTATCCATCAGTTAGTAAAATATTTCACTTATTAGCTAAAATTTAACATAAAACGAAGAAGACGATTGAATCCCCCAATTTTCTCGCAATGTAAAGTTGCATTTGCTTATTGATCTTACTAACTGCAATAATGATTATTGCGGATTTTTTCCCTTCAAAATTCTTGAAAAATTGAAGATGAAGAGATTACAGTCACCTATATTTCCCGCGATTATCTATTCATATGAACCCATTAAGCTTTCTTAGCAATATCCCGTGAAAAACGTTTATTCGCTACATAAACATCTAGTCGATGAGTTCTCCAAAATATCTTCTTAAGTAATTATTTATTCAAATATTTTAAATTTTGAAAAATTGTAAATCTTAATTGTTTCTGTCTAATTTCATTTTGTTAAAGTTTAATAGGAAGTATTGTACTGTTGTTTGTGGTGATTAGTGGTGGCTGGGAGGTCTAAGCTCTGGGAAGTTACAAAAGAACTTGTTGCTACAGCTCTTGGTAGGATAAAAGCAGACTTAGTTATAAAAAATGGAACTTTAGTGAATGTTTACACTGGTGAGCTTATTGAAAATATTAATGTTGCTGTGAAGGGCGATAGAATTGCTCACATCGGAAGCAAAATTGATCATGTTATTGGTGATAACACTAAGGTTATTGATGCAAAGGGCAACTATTTGGTTCCTGGCTTTCTTGATGGACATGTTCACATTGAAAGTAGCATGCTTTTACCTTCAGAATTTGCCAAAGCTGTATTGCCTCATGGGACTACAGCTGTTTTTGCTGATCCACATGAAATAGCCAATGTTCTAGGTTTAAAAGGCATAAAACTAATGTTAGAAGACTCCAAAGATTTACCTCTTAAAGTTTACATCGCTATTCCCTCATGCGTGCCTGCATCTTTCCCAGAATTTGAAACAGCCGGAGCATCCATTGGACCTAAAGAGGTTGAAGAAGTGTTGCAATGGGAAAACGTAGTGGCACTAGCAGAAATGATGAACTATCCCGGTGTTTTGATGGGGGACGATAAAGTTCATGGAGAAATTCAAGTAACGCTTAAACATGGAAAAGTTGTTGAGGGCCATTACGCTGACCCTGAACTTGACGAGAAACTTTCAGCTTATATTGCTGCGGGAATAACTTCGTGTCACGAGTCAACCAGGCGAATCGACGCGTTAGAAAGAGCAAGAAGAGGAATATGGGCTATGATACGTGAAGGTTCTGCATGGCATGACTTAGAGGAGGTAATAAAGGCTGTTACTGAGCGTAGAATAGATACGAGAAGAATAATTTTGGTGACAGATGATAGGCATCCTGAGGATATTCTTGTTGAAGGCCACATAGATCATGTTTTGAGAAGAGCTATTCAGGAAGGTGTAGATCCAATAACTGCAATTCAAATGGTGACTGTCAACACTGCTGAACACTATAAGGTGGATTTAGATGTAGGTGGAATAGCACCTGCGAAGTTCGCTGACATATTGATTGTTGAGGATTTAGCGAAAGTTAAAATTTCCACAGTGATTGCTAACGGGAAAGTTGTGGCTAAAGATGGGAAACTGGTTGTGGATATTAAGAGGAAAGAGATGCCAGAATGGGCTACTAAAACAATGAATGTGAAAAGGAAATTGACGCCCGAGGACTTTGTAATTAAAGCTCCAATTAAAGAGGGAACTGTTAAAGCCCATGTGGTGCAGGTTATTGAAGCAAAAGTTACAACAAAGCATCTGATCGAAGAAATCCCCGTAGTTAACTATGAGTTGAAGCCTAGAGTTGAAGATGATATTGCAAAAGCTGCTGTAATAGAGAGACATCATGGAAGTGGAGATATTGGTATAGGGCTCGTAAAAGGTTTTGGTTTTAAAGAGGGCGCAATAGCTTCAACAGTTGCTCACGACAGTCATAATCTTCTGGTTGCAGGTGTTAATGAGGGAGATATGGCTTTTGCAGCAAACAAGTTAATCGATGTAGGTGGAGGAATGGTAGTAGTTAGAAACCAAGAGATCTTAGGGCTTGTTGAGCTGCCTGTGGCGGGTTTGATGTCAACTGAGGACGCTGAAACCGTAAGCGAAAAAGTTAGAAAGCTAGCTGAAGGATGGAGACAAATAGGGCGGAAAATGGTTTCACCATTCATGACAATGGCTTTACTGTCCCTCTCAGTGCTACCAGAACTTAGGATAACCGATCAAGGAATAATAGACACCCTAAAATTCCAAAAAATACCCCTCATACTACAATGACACAAATTACACCTATTATTTTACTTTAAAGACAGTTCTATTTTCAATTGTGGTGTTGTTCATGGTTAGAAAAAAGGAATCGAAAATTTAACGATAAGGAAGAAGTTTATAAAGGTTTAGAGTTCCCTTTCACTAGACATCTTGAATTTTATTTGTTTAAGAGTGTTTATTGAAATCAGCTGGAAAAGCTTAATAAACTTGTTAATCTGGTCTATAACCTATGAGGAGAATGTTAGATTTGATAGAAGAAAATATTGAAATTATGGGAGGAAAACCCGTAATAAAGGGTACTAGAGTAACTGTGGAAGCTATATTAAGGAGGCTTGCTGAAGGGTTAAGCGTAGAAGACATCTTGAAAGATTATCCCTACCTAACCCAACAAGATATTCAGGTAGCGCTGCTATATGCAGTAAAGGGGGCGTAATCCATTGCTACTGTAGCGATATTGTATTTTCTGTACTCGTTGTAGAAATAACTTTTGAGAAACAATATGACTGATATTGCAACAGTTGCATTTATTGCTTTCCTTTTAACTTGTTTATTGCGTTTAAAATTATTGTTGTGCCTATTAGCATCAATCCATAATGTGCTTAGGATCATTACAAAGCTGCGTATGAAAATTACTACCTTCCATTTTCTTTTGAAAGTATGTTCATGTAACGATTTTACCCTGATAAGTATGCCACGGTTACCAGTAGTATGGTTACTAGAAATATTATGATGTATAGCCATAGTGTTCTTATTCTCCCTGTTTTAAGTAAATCGTAGAATTTAAGTGTCATCCAGCTGAAGAACAGGAAAAGAGTTACAACAGCAACAAACGGGAAAAGAAAAACAAAGGATTTCAAAGAAATGAGAAGTACCTGTAGGCTAATCAAAAATGAAATTAAAAGAAATATTCGTACCGATCTCAGTCTTGAAAGCCCGTCTTGATCGCCAACCCAACCACAAACCCCAGAACCCTGAGAAGAGCGGCAAAACTTCCTAAATAACCTCACTACTTTCTCTTTAATCAGAGTCCAAAACCCCAACAACCCTAACCTCCGCTATTTTCCATCCGCTTTACAACTATAAACAACAACATCGAAGTTATTAACATTATTTTATTGTTTTCACCTAGTAACCCCTTCCTAAGTTTACTTTGATTATTTTGTGGTTTTTATCGCTTATAAGTTTTAATGTCTGACAAATATCGAAATTTAGTGTTGAGCCAACTATGGGTGATTAAGTTCTTCATTTTAAGATTTTATTCTTAGCCTTCGTTTCTCGTTGCTACCTTTTATGGTGCAGGATTGACGTTTGGGTGCTAATTGAAAGTAGGAATTTTAGAATGGTAATCTTCAACAGATGAAAAATAGGGCAAACTAAGTTAAGTGTTGTTGAGGTGAATATATGTATCTTAGTTTATTGAGTAGTTTATATTCGATTTTAACGCTTGTTAACGGGGGTCATTAGGTCAAATTAGAAGAAATTTCCTCTGTAGTTTTCTGCAGAAAAAATAGCTGTTAAATGAGAATGACTATAACGCAACTTTTCACAGATTACAATCTTTAAACTTACTGCAAAGATAAGAGGTTTTTTATCGGGAAGTACTCTAACTTATATCACAGTTATTTTGAGTCGAGTACTTTTGTGGAATAGTTTTATTAGTATATTCGAGTTATTCGAATATTCGAGTTAGTCGAATGGTGGAGTAAGGTGTGAGATGTTTGGAAAATGGTATCTTTGCGAAAACAACGGTTAAGCCTCTTAGCTCAGTGTTTGATTTAAGTAATGAGAAAAAGGTTGTTTCAATGCTTGTTAATGCCGGAGAATGGTTTACTGTGTCTGGACTTAGAAGAACTGGTAAGACTACCCTTGTAAGGTCTGTAGCTAACTCTTTTAACGTTATTCCTATTTACGTGAATTTATGGGATATACCCGCTGAGAACATAAGTCTTGACAGTTGCTTTGAGCTAATTACAAATTCTGTTCGTAAAGTTGCTGAAAATCGAGGTTTGCGTAAAGTATTGAAAATAGTAGATAAAATTTCATTTTTCGGTGTAAGTATTGACATTAAAGTTAGAAGCCAGATAAGTTTAACGGATGCTTTTAGAGAATTGTGTTCAAAAGGTAGAGTGGTTCTTATAATCGATGAAGTCCAGGAACTGCTAAGATATTCAGGCGCATTTAAATACTTAGCAGCCTTACACGATGAACTTGCCCCGTCGCTTTCAGTTGTTTTTTTAGGCTCGATTGCATCGCTCAGAAACGTTTTGGAAAGACCTGAAAGTGGGCCTCTTTACGGAAGATTAAGTGAAGAAATCGTATTGAAACCTTTTGATGAAATTACTTCCAGAAGACTTTTAAAAGCTGGGTTTGAAGAATGCAACGTCTCGATTGACGACGAAATAATAGAAGAAGCCTCCCTTAGGCTAGGTGGATTCGCTGGGTGGCTTACACATTTTGGGAGGATATGTGTTCTTCAACATCTAAGGGGAGAGAAAATACGTTTGGAGAAGGTTCTTCAACATCTGGAGAAAGAAGTAATACTCACCATATATGGTGAGATAGCTCGTGCATTAACTGAGAGAAAGAAAGTTACGAGTTATCTACGTGTTCTCAGGTATGCGGCTGAAATGGGTGAAGTTTCTGTTTCAGCTGCTTCAAAATTGTTAGGCAAAGCACCGAGCACAGCAATTACCTATTTAAAGCATTTAGTAAATAGAGGTCTATTAAAAAAGGACAATGAAAGTTATAGGATAGCTGATCCATTAGTTAGAAGAGCCGTTTTAAGAAGCGAATTTGAAAAAGAGGTTAAAGTGAGGATTGTCTAAAACGATTAAAGGTCAATTTATTAGTTGCGCGGTGAAAATAAATGTCACGTGTGGAAACTCGCGTTGTGCTGCGCAACAAGGTTGGTCTTCATGCGAGACCCGCGGCGCTTTTTGTAAAAACTGCAATGAAATTTAAATCTACAATCAAGGTAATAAAAGATGGCATGGAGGCGGATGCAAAAAGTCTTCTTAATGTTCTTTCAATTAATGCGCAACAAAACGACGAGATTATAATAGTTGCAGAGGGAGAAGATGCTGAAACAGCAATAGGAGAACTTGTAAAACTTGTTGAGAGAAATTTTGGGGAGGAATAAAGTTACATAATTCGAAAAGTATCGTTTTGAAAGGCATCGCTGCATCGCCTGGAATCGCCATAGGGAAAGCATTCATCTACGAGAAAATCAGCGTTAACTTTGAAAATCTTACAGAAGTTGCCGAAAAATGTAGAAGCATAAATTGAAAGATTAAAAAGGCTATTAAAAGAGCTGAGAAAGAGCTTTTATCTATACTTAAAGATTTAGAAAAAGAAAATGCAAAGATCCTCAGGGTTCAAAAACTTATTCTTAAAGATCCTGCCTTCACGAATAAAATTGTAAAAATAACAATGAAAGGAAAACGAGTAGAATTTGCTGTACGGAAAGAAGAAGTTATTAAAAATATTTAACACTTCCTGCTGAAACCATAATGGAGAAAAACAAAGATTGTGCATCAATCATTGTAATAAAAGCCCATACTGCCACTAATAATGCACCAGTTAGAAGATCCATATTCCCATTCACCTACCTTAAAACATCTAAATAAGAAGACTATCATGTACACGTAGTCCAAACATTTACCTTTAATTTGAAATCTTGCAAATAGAAGATTTGAGGGTTAACTATGGGCAAGAAATTACTCGCGATCAAAGGTGGAACCGTTATTACACCATTTAAGAAATTAGAAAACGGTGTCGTAATAATCGAAGGAGGAAAGATTAAAGATATTGGGAAAAATAATGAAGTAAAGGTTCCTTCGTCTTCTAAAGTTATTAAGGTAGAAGAAAAATATATCGTACCCGGTTTCATAGATCTTCATACTCATGGTGGCGGTGGTTACGACATTTTGGCAGATGCAAATTACGATGCTATCAATAAACTATCTACCTTTTATGCCCTTCACGGCGTTACATCATTTCTCGCTACCACAGCAACAGCACCTCATGATGTTTTAAAAAATGCGATGAGAACATTAAGGGAGGCCATTGAAAAGGGAACTAAAGGAGCCCAAATACTTGGAATACATTTAGAAGGCCCATGGATAAGTAAAAAGGCTCCTGGAGCCCAACCAGTTCAATGGATACGTCCACCCTTATTTGAAGAATTCATGGAGTTGTATAAGGAGTCTGGAGGGAATATAAAGCTTGTAACAATCGCACCTGAAGAAGAAGGCGGCTTAGAATTTGCAAAAAAGCTACGTGAAATGGGGATAGTTGTATCTATTGGTCACAGTATGGCGACTTTTGAGCAGGTAGTGGAAGCAATAAAATGCGGTGTAACACATGCAGCACATGTATTTAACGCTATGGGCGGTCTTCATCATAGAAAACCTGGAACTGTAGGTGCAATATTGTCTATGGATGAAATAACTGCGGAAGTAATTGCTGACTGTGTTCATGTTCATCCCGCTGTCATAAAGATTTTAGTGAAAGCTAAAGGCGCTGATAAAATATGTTTGATTACAGATTCTACTCCATATGCTGGTATGCCTGATGGAGAATACGCCTTTGCAGGTATAATAAAAGTCACTGTTAAGGACAGCGCGTGTAGGCTTCCAACTGGACAATTGGCTGGCAGCGTATTAACAATGGATCGCGCCGTTAAAAATATGGTTGAAAAAATCGGGGTTTCGTTGCAAGATGCAATAAAGATGGCAACTTATAATCCTGCGAAAGTTATATGTGTAGATCATGTAAAAGGAAGCTTAGAGCCTGGAAAAGACGCGGACATAACAATACTCAACAAAGATTTAGAAGTTGAAATGGTAATAATCCAGGGAACTTTAGCTTAGTGTTCAAGAAAACTATTTGAATTTTGAATTTACAGGTACTTTATTATCTGTATCTTGAAAACATTTTCATAAGGTAACACATAGATCGAGGGATATCTTTATTTGAAATTTAACGGCCAATTAAGTTTGACTTAAATTTGACATGTAAGATGATGAATTAAATTCTTGGCTAATTGAGGGGTATTTAAATGGGTTATTATGTGAAATTGTTTGCTGAAACAGCTTTTCCAGTGTTGTATCATATTCTTTGTCAAAAATTTAACAACTATTTTGGTAAATGTTTTAAACTCAAAGATGGGAAACTTTGCGGAGTATTTATGGGTTATAGATATGTCTACACAGTTTTCATTCCTCTGGTAGTAATTTTGAGGGAAGTAGATGAAAAGAGACTTATTTTAGAAGTTTTTTCATGCGGATATTATGAAGTAGAAGTTTATGGTTTACCGATTTATAGAAGTGCAAAACAATATGAAAAGAAAAATGTTCAAGGTTTTCTAGATGAGATTTTACGGAACAACAAGATTGACTACCAAATATCGGAAGAATTAAGCGACACCGTTCTTGAAGATGTTTTTTCCGACCTTGAAAAACTGGTTTCAGAAGAAGGAAAATTAATGTTAGAAAAATTTAAACTGGAAAAGATCGAGAAAGAAAAGAGATTAGAGGAAGAGAGATTAGAAACACGCGAGCGTGTCAAATATTTGCCTGAAAAACTTAAAATATTAAACCCTTGTCCTTTTCTAGAGGTTTCATCGGAATTTTCCGACATATTTATCTGTGGCGCATTTAAGTACACATATGTTCCTTTAAGTTCCATGACTGAAAAAGAAGTTGTAAAGAGATGTGCCCACGGGTTATATGCAAATTGTAAATATTATTTTGAGGCCTTAAAAAAGCTGAGAACGTGTCCTTTCCTTAAAGAAATAACAACACTTCCGAATAATTATACTTGTGAAGCTTCAAAATTTGTACATGTGCCATTTTCCAAGATAAGCGAAGAAGAAATGTTAAACCAATGTGCCGAAAAGAGATACTATAGTTGCACATACTACTTAGAAGCAAGAAAAACTTTGGAAAAAAGAATAAGAGAGATACGAGAAAAAATTGCAGAATTGTAGTAACTTCGGGTAACTTAACTTAAGCTTTTTAAAGACATTCCCCGACAGTTTAAGATTTTAATTTCTCCAGTAAGTTTACTGCTGCTTCATAAATTTTTTCACAACTATCTTTTTCAATTATTGTGACTGTAGATTCGTAGCTTAGTGATTTGTAGGCTTCGGGTGTCGGTATGTAACCTATGTATCCATTAGTGTATCCAGAAATTATTGTGGTTTCAAAAGGGGAATTTTCTTTAATTTTCATACCCATTTCTGTAAACATTTCTCCCAGAATGTCGACAATTGCAACCTTGTCCCCAAATGCAAGAACTTGAACTTCTATCTTAATTGTTTTCCCCTCTAAAGGCCTTAACCTATCAATGTACTTCTTTATATTTTTAAGAGTTTCATAAACGACGGCTGCCCTCCTTAAATCTTCTGTGGAAACCTTGCTTTTTATTAAAGCGTTATACATAGCTTCTGCCCTACTTATCATTTGATTTATCTCTTCATCCAGTGGGAATCTTCTCACACGTACATCTACATATTTCCTATTCATTTTTACTTTGTTTATGTTGATTTTATTTGATGTTTCAAGCGATATTAACGCGTATGATCCTACAATGTTTCCAATTTTCTCTGCTTCTCTAAAGGAAGACTCGCGTCTTACATATCTTGTCGAGACATCTCCTGCTGCGCCGTTAAGAAAAAGCGGCACAGACCCACTTTTCACTTTTTCGATAAGCGACAAAGCGTAACCTGGATAGTCAGCAGATATAAGAAGATTAGATGCATCGAGCACTGTTGGATGACAAGCAAAATTAATGATTGCAGAAATCATTTTACCCGTGTTATCATCAAATCTCATTGAAATAAGTTGTTTATCTACAGGGCCGTTTTTAACTCGACGATTTGCAGAAGCACCTTCAACAATAATCTTCCCCACTCGCACCTCTGCTGTTTTTCTTTTCCTCATAGCATTTAATATTGACTGTTTTATTTTTACTTTTATGTCTGAGATTAAGTGTTCGTTGGGCGTTGAGATGCTTGCGAAAATTGGCTCCTTGAAGATTCCATCTGGACCTGCATGGGTGTGGGTTGCAGTTACCATGATATTTTCTTTGTTTATTTCGACTGATCCTTCTATGTCTTCTCTAATTTCCTCTGTTATTTTTCTATCAATGGCAAGTAAATCTAAGGATACTATTGCGGTAGTTTTTTCTTCATTATCTATTACAAGTGATCTAGCATAAAGCGGGTCGTGAACCCCAATAGAAAGAGAAGTTCTTTCAAGATAACCTCCTAATGGAACATTAAAGGATGGAGTAATATCAACCTTCGATACACCAATCTTAATCATTTTAATCATCTGGGAGTCTTCGATAAAGTTCTGTCGAAATAAACAAAAATAAAGTTGAAATGTAAATTTATTATCTACTTACTTTGAATAATAATGTTATTTTTGTTTTCTTTCTTTGTCTATTTCTCTTACTATTTCCTCTACGATGCTTAAAGTTCTCTCGATGTGTTCGCGTTCAATTCCACGGTGAGTAACCATTCTTACCATAGTTTTACTTCTTGTCAAAGCTAAAACGCCTCGCTGCTTCAATCTTGAAATAAAGTCCTCAGCAGTTACGCCTAGACCACTTACGTCAAAATGCACTATATTTGTTTGAACTCTCTTCAAGTCAACGTAAATACCCTCAATTTTAGCTAAACCTTCAGCCAAAAGCCTGGCATTTCTATGATCCTCTTCCAGGCGGTCAATCATTTTTTCCAAGGCAATAATACCGGGAGCCGCTATAATACCTGCTTGGCGCATACCTCCACCAAGTATTTTCCTAATTTTCCTAGCCTTCTCAATAAATTCTTCACTACCAACAACGAGAGAACCGATAGGGCAACTGAGACCCTTAGATAAGCAAAACATTAAATTATCAACGTGTTTCGTAAAATCTTTCACATCCCTTTTTAAGGCTACGGCAGCATTGAAAATCCTAGCACCATCCATATAAACTTTCAAACCGTAAGCCTTAGCAACATCACTAATAGCTTTAATTTGCTCCGGGGTGACAATAGTTCCACCAGCCCTATTATGTGTGTTCTCAATGCACACCAGAGTAGTCTCAGGAAAATGAATGTTCTTAGGTCTAATAGCAGCTTCAATGTCTTTAGGATCCATAACACCCATGTGGCCTTTAACAGTAATGGGAAAAACACCTGCAATAGAGGAAATACCTCCAACTTCATACCAGTAAATATGACTGTCGGCTTCCAATATTACAGCGTCTCCGCGCTTCGTGTTAGCCATAACAGAAACAAGGTTAGCCTGTGTACCACTAGTTACTAGAAGAGCCGCTTCCTTACCCATTTTCTCGGCAGCCATCTCCTCAAGCAAATTTACCGTAGGATCCTCTCTATAAACATCGTCTCCAAGCTTAGCGTGCCTAATAGCTTCAAGCATCTCCTCGGTTGGAAGCGTAACAGTATCGCTTCTTAAATCAATAACGTCCCTCATTAAACTCACCACCAGTTATAAGGCATTAACTTCAACATTTATATGAATCTTACTCACTTCATCCTTTTAATTTGCTATTTTTGAAACCTTCATGTTTATAACACGGTGGATTCTAATATTCTCTACAGTGCATACTGTAATCCTGAAGTGAAATAGATGGTGATGGGAGAAGATGTATATTTGGTTTTTTACTTGCATTATAGGTATGATTGCAGTGATTCCCGTTCATTTTATATCAGTGGAACATCTAAAGCTTGAAGAAAAATATGGAAAAGAAAGAGGAAAGAAAATAGGAGAAATATGCGGTATAATTTCTGGCTGGCTGTTTTTCCTTTTTTGGATTGGAGTATGGATTTCACCTCAACCTAGATTTACCGTTCCAATTCTTCAAAGCATAGTGATAGGTTTACCAGCTGTAGGTTTAAAAGTACCTCTACTTCACCTG
>JAUQZC010000026.1 GCA_030587435.1 Candidatus Baldrarchaeota archaeon
ACCACCAATTTACTATCATTAAGCCACAAAAGATAAGCATAAAAGGTTACCGATCAACCACGTAAAGCCGCTGCAATTTTCCTTCTCCACTAGAAGCAAGGTCGAAGGTGATTTAATTACGAAAAATTTATATTTTCCCGTGGCTAATTTCCCCTAGCTAGGGAGTTAGTTTCAACCTAGAGGGCAGTAACATGGAGTGAAACTTTCGAACATTCATATGCTTTGTATCTCAAATTTAGTATCTGTAAGCCTGAATGCCTCTTTCGGGGCGATATGTGGGACCCACACAAGATAGATGTGCGGAGTGTTCCCGAAGGGAACGATGAAGGGAGCCGAGCAAGTGCGATGGGACCGTTCCCCGCGAAAGCCTCCCAATGAAACCAGAGGGAGGAAGACCTCGCTAACGAAAGTTATTAAATGTTCCGAAAGTTAGCGAGAGTCAGAACGGTAAGGGTACAACTGTATCGTCCTCTCTCCTAGGCGTAAGTTAAACCTATTGATGAAACATACTGGTAAAATTGTAAAAACTGATATCAAAAGTAAACAGTAAAACAGTGTTTTATCAACATCTGCCATTTTCAATTCATACCTCCGTATATAGCCTTTTGATGATTTGATAAATTTTCAGGAGGGATGTAGATGGGGAAGATAAGGGTTGCGATTGCTGGAGTAGGCAATTGCGCATCTGCGTTAGTTCAAGGAGTATACTATTACCGAGATGCTAAGGAAGATGAAATAGTACCAGGATTAATGCATGTGAAATTTGGACCATATCATGTAAGTGACATAGAATTCGTAGCGGCTTTCGACGTAGATACCAGAAAAATCGGCAAAGACCTGAGTGAAGCAATATTCTCGGGGAAAAACTGTGTACCAAAATTTGCAGAAGTACCAAAACTCGATGTAGAAGTATTACCAGGACCGATACTCGACGGTGCAGCACCACACATGAGAGATCCCTTCAAAGTCTACGATGAAAATAACGTAAAGCCAGTAGATGTATCAGAGGTATTAAAGGAAGTAAAAGCAGACATGCTAATAAACTACTTGCCAGTGGGAAGCTACGAAGGAGCAAGATACTATGCAAGGGAGTGTCTAGATGCTGGAATAGCATTCATCAACGCTATACCGGAGTTCATAGTCAGTGACCCAGAATGGGCCAAAAAATTTGAGGAAAAAGGTATACCAATAGCTGGAGATGACATAAAAAGTCAGATTGGAGCAACAATACTTCACAGAACATTAGTAAGACTACTAGTAGACAGAGGAGTAAAAATAGACGAAACATACCAGTTAAACATTGGAGGAAACACAGACTTCCTAAACATGACAGTAGAAGAACGATTAAAAACGAAAAGAGTAAGTAAAACAGAGGCGGTAACAAGTATGGCGCCATATCCGATACCAACACGTATTGGACCCAGCGACTACGTTGAGTTCCTAGGAGATACAAAAATCTGCTACATATGGATAAAAGGCAGAAAATTCGGTGATATGCCAGTGACAATTGAAGCAAAACTCGTTGTCCAAGACAGTCCCAACAGTGCTGGCACAATTATAGATGTTATTAGAGCGGTTAAAATAGCTCTGGACAGAAAAATCGCTGGTCCATTGATAAGCATATCTGCATATGCTTTTAAGCATCCACCAGTACAGGTTCCAGACCCTGTAGCAAAAGAATGGGTAGAAGAGTTCATCCAGGGTAAAAGAGAACGTTAAATCCAAACCATTTAATTTTCTTCTTTAATAGATCTTCTTAAAAGCTCGAGAAACTTTTTAGGGTTATGAAGACACAGATTTGAAAACTCCTGTTCCAACCTACGTAAATGTGGAAGAATAGTTCTCTTAACATCCTTTGGTAAGTAGATCTTATTTTCAACAATTAAACCTTGAGGCCAATAATGTTGCACAATTTTAGTTTTATTTACCTTTGAAATTATGCATTTCACATTTTTACGTCCACTTTTTGCAATGAAAACCTTTCCAACTTTAAATCCGTCGGAGAAAAGAGTATAGTAGTAGTCTTCTTTTACAGGAACTACTTTGAAAACCTTTTTCACCAGATATAATGCTAAGCTTAAAGCTGTTTCATGAACATTTCTACCAAGAGCTTCAACAACAAGATAACCATTATCAAGTACAGACCAAACATAAAAACCCATATGAGGGTTAAATGGAGAAAAACCTCCTTTAAAACGAATATTTAAACTAAGAATTCTAGCAAACAATTCTTTGATCTTTGAAGGATGTCCATTTATCCCCCTCTCAATTTCGTCAATAATCTTGAGCGCCTCGTTTCTGGAAACGACACGCGCCGTAGAATAAAGGGATCTACCGGGTCTAAGGGTCGGATGAGATCTAAGTAGTCTCATTTTAGCTTTTAGTAAGTCAATATTCTCCATTAATATCTCCATCCATAATGTGGAGGTGGCATATTTATCTTAACTCCCCAACCACCAATACTACTATAGCAATGTGTTTCTTAAATCTTTCACTTAACAAATCATCCATTCTCATAATTTGTAACCCTTTATTACAAATATACGTAGCCCAAAAGACACTCAAAAGTCAATACATCACTTTTCGCTGGCACAAAGCATAAAACCACAAATCCTCTTAAGCCCTATCATCAACCTTTTAGTAATTCTTTAATACTGCTAATAAATGCGTCAGTCAAATCCTTGCCAAAACCTACGAGAATAACCCGTCTAATACCTGTGCCACGGTCAATGAACTCTTTAATAACTTCAACCATTGCACGAGCAGCGTCACTCGCAGGCACGCCGCCTACACCAGTACCCATACCTGGGAAAGCAATACTAGCATAACCCTTCTCTTCGGCACACTCTAAAGCTGCTTTAACCGCGGCTCTAACTTTGTTGACACTAGTTCTCATAGCGGGTCTCTCCATGGTGGGGGCATGAATAACAGCTTTAGCTTTAAGTTTTCCAGCCGTTGTAGCAACAGCTTTACCAACAGGTATGGGGGCGTATTTCAATGCTTCTTTCTCAATTTCCTCTCCACCGACACGTTTTATGGCGCCAGCAACGCCTCCACCCATTAAGAGTAAACTGTTTGCTGGATTAACAATAGCATCGGCCTCTAGCTTCGTAATGTCACCGCTCCAAACCTCCACATAAACCCCACTATAAGTATGCTCAAACACCCTCTCAACCATACTAGTCACCATTCAATTTAGGAAAGAAACAGTTTAATAATTATTATGTTCGCTGCAGCACCAGTGAATTAAAGATAATAATTTACTTTAACCAATAAAATAATTAGAATGAACATTACAACATATTGTGGGGTGAATCACTTATGCAACTTGAATGGTTAATAGACTATTTGAAAAACATAGACTGGTGGGGCTATCTTAAAGGCGGAATAGACGGGCTATCAAATATAATAAAGGATGCATTAACAACAGCCCTTGGGAAAGTGCCTCCAGACTGGTTAGCGCAGGAATTGGCCGCGACAGTAATATTGACAGTAATTTTCATACTTGTCTCAGTAAGTAAACAAGTTGTAAAAACAGTAGTAATAATATTGTGGATAATAGCGATCGTAGGCGTGGTAGCACTAATATTCGGTTAACTAAACCAATAAAAGAAACGGTAAACGGAATATTTATAAAAGTTCCAAAATAAGAAAGGATTAGGCTTTTTCTTCCTCTTTTTCTTCCTCGGTTTTTTCTTCTTCCTTCTCTTCGAGTTCCTCTAGTTCACTTAATTCCTCCAAGGACTCTGGAGGCGGTGTAGTCGCCATTGTCCAACCAATCCAAGCAACAATGAAAAGTATCGCTGTCATGCCAAGCCACACAGGAATTGCAATAGTAAGCATTGGACTAATCTTAGGGAGAAAACTTAGAATATGTTTCCCAAGAGCTATATAGATCAGCCCGTAGTACGTGTAGCAAAGCCATATTAAAATCGCTGCAATTAACATTATTGCACCAATAAGTCTATCTTTAGCCACACACATCACCCTCCCTAATCAACTAAGTAATCATATATTAACTCTTGTATATGTTATCACACTTTCACTATCTACTCATTTAAATTTTATTAAATTTCCCAAAACAGGCCAGACACGGCGAAGAACATGTTCTTAAGGTATGGATGTAATTGCTCTAATTTCTGCTGCAATAACCCAAACAAATGCTATCAAAGTAATCAACCAGCCAAGAGGAATCCCCAGAAATGGCACAACAGTTACACCGCAATAGTCTAAAATAGGAAACAATATGGTGACACATAGGGGGATGGTTGCACAAGCCGTGACAACAGCGACTCCAACAGGATCACCACCACGATTTCGCGTAACAATTGCTCCAATAATAGCGAAAACACCCCAAATAAGAATGACGCCTAGAAAACCGATTATAAATGAACTTAATGGATTTTCAGCCATCACAGAGATAATGTGAAACTGTTCTTCTAAACCGCCCCAAGTACCTTTCAACGTACAGTAAGCTTCAAAGAAACCAAGCAAAAATCCAGAAACATACAGTGAACCTATACCTATTGCACCAGAATTAGGACTGTTATAAATTTCCTTATAGGACTCACCTTTAAGAAACATCACACCAAGAACACCCATATAAAACCACCACAACACAACTTAAAAATAAAATATTAAAACCAAATATTTAAACACTTCGAGCAACAATTAACAAACAAAAAACTTCTCCAAACAAAACACCGCACTATAGGAGTCAAAATGATCTAAATCAGTAAACATAATTACAAACTATGAGATAAAATCTATTTTAGTTTTATATTTTAAATGCTCTCCTCACTAAATTTAACAATAAACAATAAAACTTACAGCAGAAGCCTTTTAAAGTATTAAAGATAAATTCCTAAGAAATTTTTCTCTTTGTTATCGGATAATCTACGGCAGAGAGATTTTACGATATTTTTATAAAATCCTACCATCCTAACGAAGCTGCCCCTTCATTTCTTCAAATACATGGCTAGAAAACTGTTAAAGTAGAGTTAACAAAGCTTTATAGAAGTTGACCGTCTTAAATCCATATCTTATATCGTTATGAAACTAGCATTGAATTATAAGATATTTGAAGCTAAATTCATACTATATACTCATTAGAGGCTGGCTGAGAAGTGTCCAGTGAAAAATCACATGGTTTTCGTGAGAAAATTTCCTTTATCCACGGCAATGTTCTTGTTGTAGCTGTTACTATCGGTTTCTGGTCTTTCGGTATGAGAATGACTCAATCATACGCTTCCCTTTACATTCTTGCTCTTGGCGCCACACCATTTATTCTAGGTATCATAAGCGCGGCTTCTACGTTTGTCCTAGCTTTTATGCGTATACCCGGCGGTTACATCGCTGACAGATGGGGTAGAAAAAAGGTTATATACATTTTAACTTTTTTTGTTGCTTTAACATATTTTATTTACGCTTTCGCCGTCGACTGGAAGTGGATTCTAGTCGCTGCAATTCTCTCAAGTCTAAGCTTACTTTATCAACCTGCACTACAAGCCATTATTGCCGATAGCCTACCACCCGAAAGTAGAGGTGTCGGCTATAGTATTATACGTCTAGTCCCAACTATTGTCGGTATCCCTGGATCCATCATTGCTTTAATTCTCGTCGGCAAAATGGGGCTTGTTCCAGGTATGCGTATAGCCTATAGTGTTGCCGCTACCATGGGTATTATGGCAGCCTTATTCAGATGGCTTTTCCTAAAAGAAACCTTGACTAAACATGAAGGCTTCGAAGCAAACAGTTTCGAAAAAGTTTCAAGAGAAGTCTTCTCTAAGCTTTTCGAAGCCATGAGAAAAGTGAGAAAAGAATTCCTAATAGTTCTCTTTGTTTACGCTGTTTTCAGCTTTGCTTCCGCCGTTGTTCTCTCAGGTCGAGGCGCCGGAGAAGTTGCAGGTGCAGGTCTTTGGATGGTTTATGCAGCAGATGTCCTAAAACTAAGTGAAGTAGACTGGGGATGGGTTGTAACTTTTGGAAGAATTGTAACAGCCGTATTAATCGTCCCACTAGGTATACTTGTAGACAAACTTGGAAGAAAAAATTCTTTCCTCATATTCCTCCTGATGGCTTCCATTTCCACATATCTATTCATACATCCCATGAGTAGCTACATGATCTTCATCGCTTACTCAATATACATGACAGCAAGATTCTGTATAATGACGGCCTATCAATCCCTAAGAGCAGACTTAATACCGCAGGAAATGAGAGGCAGAGTCATAGGAGGATCAGAACTAATAATCAGCTTCGTATCAGTCCCAGCCAGCATCCTCGGCGGATACCTATACACTTACCTAAGCCCTCAAATCCCCTTCACAATATTTATGTTAACGACCCTCATATGTGCTTTAATTACCCTAGTTGCCCTAAAAGAACCAAAAACAAGAGAAAAATAACATGCACAAGTAAAACCTTAAGATTTGTATAACTCATTTTGCTCCCTCTCAGACTCCTGTTCAAACTCTTTAACAGATGTTTTCGCCCATTTTTTAACCCTGAGAACGGAAGAAAGAGGATCTGGAATAAACTCCAACACTAATCTATTACCTTCAATTTTCATCAAAATCTCTATCTCCCTCACTTATATTTAATTGTTCAATCACCTGTTTAGGGGTTCAGCTTACGTAGGTATTGGTAAGCCTATGTAAGCCTTGGGGTTCATTAGGCTCAGCCCCCCTCTTGAGTTCATCGGGGACATATCATCGCCCTTACCCCCTTTCGTGGCAACCCCGCTCCCCCTCTTCATTTGCATCTTCCACAGAGGGATCATCTTTTTGATCACCGCTCTGTAGAAGATGCTCGGAGAGGGAGAAAAGCCACACATCCTAAGGTAGATGTTTATTGCCCCACATAATTGTCTATCTAAAGTTAAGCAACATTTTGGACATTTAACTACCTGCCCCTTTCGGAGCTTCAACATGCGGTCTCCACACATGGGGCAGATGGATGAAGTATTTTTAGGGTTAACAAGCTTAACTCTAGACTTATAACTCATGTACTGAACTATTTGTTTCCAGTTCTGCTTAGCAACTTCCCTATTGTGCTTTTTTAACTTATTATACATTCCTTGTTTCTCTAAATCTTCAAACCCATGCTTTGTATTTGGAAGGACTTTGGCAAGCTGTGTAGTTAACTTATGAATGAAATTTCTAGCTCTATTTCTCTCTCTTCCACCGTGTCTCGAAACTAGGGATTTAAGAGAGTGTTTCTTGGAAGCTTTGCTTTGAGCTCTCTTCCTCTTAATTTCGTGTACTCTATGTATGTGGTAGAGTTGTTTTAAATTAATCCTTATCCACCCATATTTTGGTGAGAATCCATCTAAAGTACATTTATTCAAATCCCAGTCAATCCTTTCCAGAGGCTCTGTTTCTTTTACCTCCTTTCTAAACGTAATTATTAATTCACTTTCCTTAAGTATTAACTCTCCTAAGTCACAGTCTTCAATCTTCCTCTTGAACCAAGCTCTAGACAGGTCAAACTCTAAGTAATTTTCTCTCGGCTTGATGGTTATTCTGACTTTGTTGTTTCTGTAAACATATAGGGTCTCCTTAACCCTTACGAACCTCCTTTTGACCAATGGTTTCTTTCTTCTCCCCTACCCTTCAGATAGTTTCTTTTCCAAGAGTTTATGATTGAGTACGCGACTTTGATAGCTGAATCAACATGATGTGCTGCATAACTCCATTTTTCAAGCAAAAAGTTTCTTAAATTTCTCTTAAACTCTCTAAACTTTGGAACCATTGGAATTAAACGCTTAACATAGTAGCATCTCTTTATCTTTCTTCTTCCTCGCTTAACTATATAGTAGTTTCTCTGCTCCTTCTCAATCCACTCTATACTATCCCAAATGATGTCTATTGTTTTCTGTAAAAAATATCTATAACTGTTCAGGAAATCTTTGACATCGTAGTTGTGCTTTATTTTGTAGCTAAGGATCACGTATGAGCTGTTTTGCACCCTCAACAACCTTCCTATACTTGTGACTTCTCATCCCATAGAGTTTACCAGCGAAGTGGGAGATTATCGTAATGAGGTCTTTCACAAGTTCTTCTTGAGGAGTCTTCTCCTCCCTATTTACCACTATGATTTCAGTTCCATAGCTTTTGAAAAATTGTTCAAGTGTTTTAAACCCAAATCTCGTCAATCTATCAGGATAAGCTACGATAACCTTAGAAATCTCTTTATTCATAACCATTCTTAGTAGTTTTTGGAAGCTTCTTCTATCCTCCTTTAACCCCGAACCTATATCCTTCAAAATCTCTATCTCCCAGTCTCTTTCCCTAGCATAGCTTTTGATTAACTCAATTTGCCTTTCTAAATCATCCTTCTGCGTATTCGATGAGACTCTAACATAACCTATGATTTTCCTCTCCTCGTGAATTCCAAGAATCCTCTTTATCTCCGATTCGGGAACCCTACGCTTGCCACCAACAGTTCTGACACATCTAATCTTACCAGCTTTATCCCACTTCTGAATAGTCCTAATATGAACTCCTAACAGCTTCGACGCTTCCTTCATAGTATATAACCGTCCAAAAACAACTGCAACTTTAAAACCAGAATCTACGTCATTAAGAAATTGAAAATTAACTTTACCGGAAACCTGTAACCATCCTTCCGATGTTCTTTGTTTCGAGATTATGCTTTAATCTTTGCTACATATTTTTCATTTTTCATTTTCTCAACAATATTCTGTTTGATCAGCGACTTTAAATGGTGTAAAATCATGTTTTTCTCCCAGTATTCGAGAAGCTTTGGAGCATAAGGTTTCCTATAGTAGATAAGGTTCATTTTCACAAGTTCATCTAAGCTTTTAGGTTCTTTTAAAGCCTTCAAAATTTTCATCCTAGTTTCATCAAACTTCTCAGCGTATTTTTCAAGTTCTTCTAAAATCTTCCCTCTTCCTTTAATGGGAGCTTTATGGCCACTAACATATATTTTTGGTTTAAGCTCCATAACTCTTCGAATACTTTTCTTAAATTCCTCTATGCTACTTTCTACGTGCCCGTACCAAGGGCCAAAACTCGTTAAATCGATGTCAGCACCATAAACAACATCATTGTCGATTAACATTACATGATGAGCCGCTGTGTGGCCGGGAGCGTGAATAGGTTGAACCTCGATTCCGCCAAGGTCAAAAACATCCCCCTCCTTATAAACATCAGTAAAATAAGGATCCCTAGCCCCCACAACCCTCCTGACAAAATCCAGCCACGTATCAACCATTTCCTCACTCAGGTAGCGGTAAGCTAGGTCCACAAGCTTCCTATACTTGGATTCAACGGCAGGAACATAAACTTTCTTTCCTTTGAAAAGATAGCTTAAAGAAAAGTGATCGACATGAAGATGAGTAATAACCACCAAATCAACACGATCCTTAAGCCTAATTAAAACATCAAAACCGGCACCAACATCAATAAGCATCGTTTTCCTCAAACCTTTAACGAGAAGAGAATTAGAAAAAGGAAAACGACCTCTGTTTAACCCCTCCACAAAGACTATGTTATCTTTAAGATGCATTTAACACACCTCTTAATCTCATAGCCCTATAATTCTCAGATTTTCTAATCACTCTAACTTTAAAAACAGTTGTCCGTTTCCAGTATGCTGTTTATTGTCTTTAAATCCAATGCTACTCTATACTCATCTATTTTTAACGGTGTTTCTACATCAACAATTTTCCTAGCTACCAAAATATAGTAGTTGTTGGGCGATGTTAATCCCGTTTTCGCGGCCTTTGCCTCGAGTTTTCCAAGTATCTTTTTAACCTCTGAAACATTTATTTCTCGCCATTTCACCTCGATAAATGTGGTTGATTTTCCAGGGTCCCTAATTACGGTGTCTATCTCTAAGTTTTTATGCCACCAGCTACCCATTTGCACAGGTTTAGATTTTACTAATCCAACCCTATAAAGGGAGGGGACAAGCTCCATTACTAGATCTTCAAATATCTTAGCTAAATATTGATTTAAACTATCTGAAATATGTGTGTATGCTTCTTCAATAAACCCAGATTCAAGAAGAGACCTCAGTTTATATATGTAGGTAAACCAGAACCTAAAATAATTATCTTTAAAACGCAATTTTACAGGTTTACTATAGCCTAAAGGCTTTCTTCTCTCCAAAATATCCAATTCTTCAAGTAAATTTACATATTTAGATATAGTTCTGGGATCTACATGAGCTTTAGAAGCTATTTCACCTGGTGAATCTTTACCTTCAGCTATAGTGGCCAAAATAGTAAAATATGTCCTTGGCTCTCTAACTTCTTGCCTCAAAATGTTCAGAGCCTCGTCATATAAGTAGCTTCCAGGAGTAATAACTGTACGAACATTTTCCTTAACATTTTTCGCCGGATCTAACTTTTCTAAATAAGCTGGCGTGCCCCCCACAACCCCGTAAACAATTATTAAATCCTCAACATTATATCTAGGAAAGAAACCTTTTATTTGAGTAAATTTCAATGGTTTTAACTTTAATGCTGCTTCTCTTCTACCAAAAATGGGACTCTTATATCCTAGCAGTTTCCTCTCGAAAAAGGATACTGCAGATCCACATAGAATAAGCATAAGTTTTTTATCCTTAAGTTTTAAATCTATAACTCTCTGCAGACGTGAAGTAAACGCTGGATCAGCTGAAACCACATATTGAAATTCATCAATAACTATCAAAACCTTCTCCTTAACAACATCAGCAATACTGCTAATGACATCTACTATATCTCCAGAAAATGGTAATTTAAGAAACGTTTTAACACTCTCAGAAAACTCTCTACATAAAATTTCAAACGGCGATTCAACAGCAACATAATAAACATGCTTTTTACCACGAGCAAACTCTGTGAGAAGCCTAGTCTTACCAACCCTTCTCCTCCCATAAACGATTACGAGAGAAAAATCTTTCTTCTCCCAGAGTTCCTCCAGCAGTTTTAGTTCACTTTCTCTATCAACAAAAACTTTTCGTCTCATAATATGACACCTTATGATACGCTAAATAATAGAAGACATATATAACCTTTGGCCCCAGGCGTAATAAATACCTTGCTAACCGAAACATAGTTAAGTTCGAATCTCACTTTCAGCTCTGGAATCTAAGTTTTAAAGAAGAAAACAAACCTAGCATTTTATACTTCTCTGAAAACTTAAGTTACGAAGGTTATTAAAGCTACGAACCTTTCATTTTTCATGTTATGTGGTGGATGATCCCCGCAAATCAACATTAGAGTTTCAGGTTTACATTTTTTAGTTATTTTTTCAACTATCGAATCTATGTAAACTACTGTTTCACGTTTAAAGCCAAGCTTATCCAAGGTTCTTAAATGAGCGGTAACCAGGTTTGGCGAAAAACTATCTATAACGGACATGGTCTCCAAGCAAATAGCTGCATCAAACTTCTTAACATCCGAAACATCCTCAACAGGCTTAACAATATCTATAAGGTTCTGAAAAGATAATGCACCGAATCTCTCCATGATAACAGCTGTTTTATAACCGAGTTTTGAAGCAGCAACAAGAACATTTTCAACAGTACTCTTATATGCATCCTCGGTTTTCCACACCCTATGTTTTTCAGGTTTCAAACCACAAAGCAAAGTCGCTATCGAAGGAGTCGTATAATGACTATAAGATAAACATTTAAAAAGAAAACCAGCCGACTCAACACTAGAAACAAATTTGAAAAAACTTCTCCACTTAATATACTCCTCAAAACCCAAACTATCAACAATTAATAATACAACATGGTCGCAGTGTTTTGCTAATTCAACTATCTTACTTATCGGCCTGCCTTCACACGTAAACCTAAAACCTAAAATCTCAGAAATTGTTGGTGCAACATCAATTTGTCTAACAACTTCAAACATTTTCAGACCTTCTACTTAGTCCAGAAACTATTACGTATCTAAAACTACTTTCTCGCCCACTTTTTAGCCTCTAACCCAATTTTATCAGCTTCATTTTCTTCAAGATAAGGCAATTCTTTAAGAAGCTTTAACACATCTAACTTCTCAACAACATTAATGTCACCAATCTTAACAACAATAACCTCTTCTTCCGGTTTCAATAATTCGGAAACCTTGCCAAACCTAATTTCCATCTATAACCACCACAATAATGTAAGATCACCACTCTATTTAACAACCTCTCTAGATTCATTATTCAAATTTAAGTTAGTTTACGATACTAACCACATTTTAAGTTTTATTTAGTATTATTCTTCAAAATAACATACACTACGCGAAATCTAATCAGCTAACCTCACAAATAAAAGAAAATTCTTCACACCATAATATCGACTTGTCTGACGGTTTCAAACATTTTCGAACCTTCTACACGTATCAATAAAACTTAGCTTAACACCAGTTTACATCCACCGCCAAGACTAAACACGGCCCTCCACAACCTGCAAAACAATTAAATAAACTAATAAACTTTTATAAATTTAATTTGCAACTAGTTTGCGGGGGCACTACCGATGTCTAACGACTTTGAGAATCTTGCTGGTTTAAAAGATGTTAGAGAGTTTGTTGTTGGTGTAGAGGATTCTGCTAGATCTCTTGGCAGCGGTGATGTAAATGTTCTATCCACTCCCTCCATGATTAGAATGATGGAAGAAACCTCTAGACTTCTAGTTCAAGACAAGCTCCCAGAAGGATATACCACCGTTGGCATCAGAGTTGATGTACGACATTTAAAAGCAGCCCCAATTGGCTGCAAAATCAAAATTATTTCAGAACTTTTAAAGGTCGAAGGCAAAAAACTTATTTTTAAAGTTGAAGCCTACTGGAACGATGAAAAAATCGGCGAAGGCCTACATGAAAGATACGTCGTAAACAGAGAAAAATTCCTAGAAAAAATTAAAAAGAAACTGAAAGAGACTTCATTGTAAGACTTCTTTTCACGTATAATAGCAGAATCCTGCAGCAACCTCCCCAAATAACATAAAGAAAACGTAAATCGTGTCTAGTAATCAAACTTTTGTGTAAAGTTCTATTCCAAGTTTTGCGCAAGCCTCTATTGTTTTATCATCAGCATAAGGCGTAACCATCAATAGTCTATCAGGTTTTCTCCCAGTCACCTTTTCATAGAAATCCGCTTTCCTTTTAAACGTTGCCGCATCTGAAGGCCTTGCATGCGAAGTAATCTCTATCAAAATCACCTTACCATCACGAATAGCCACATCTATGTCAACCATGCTCGGACACTTATAAACTATCCCATCAGCATCGTAATGAACCCATTTCTCAACCTTCAACTCCAATTCTTCTTTTAACAAACCTCTTAATCCTTCCCTGAAAGCTTCCTCACTTATCGTTCCCCATCTAGCGCCTAAAGCATCTAAATGTCTTTGTATCGCTTTAAAGCCCTCCAGCATATCCTCTCTAAGTTTGACTATTTCTTCGCTGTGCTTCATCAAAATAGCGTCGTGCCGATCAAAGCCCTTCAACATGTCCTCCCGAAGCCTAGCAATTTCCTCACTGTGCTTCGCCAAAATAGCATCATGTCGCTCAAAGCCCCTCACCATGTCCTCTCTAAGTTTGACTATTTCTTCGCTGTGCTTCATCAAAATAGCGTTATGATGCTCAAAGCCCTCCAGCATGTCTTTTCTAAGTTTGACGATTTCCGAAGTAAGTTTAACTATATCTTCACTATGCTTTTCCAAAATTTCGCTGTGCTTCGCGAGGAGTGAATCATGTTGTGCGAAGCCCTTCAACATGTCCTCCCGAAGCTTAACGAGCTCCTCAGTAAGTTTAACTATAT
>JAUQZC010000027.1 GCA_030587435.1 Candidatus Baldrarchaeota archaeon
AAGGCCTGTTCGACAACATCAGGCCACTCATCAGGCTTAAATGGTAAAACTTTACCGTGCATATGCATACTTATAATTCTAGGGCTTCCAGTCTCAACTCCGGTTTGACCTGCAATCCAAGGTTTATCTTTTGTACCAACACCAACTATAGTGGATAACTCCTCTAGTAAAGTGGGTTCCGAAGCAACGGATGAAAGAGCAAAATGACTTGGACCCACGCCAATAACTCCATCCATTTTCATTATAGATTCCCAAAGTTCAACGACAGCTTGACGATTAACTTTAATTCCACGCGCCTTGTACCGCAAAATATCCTCAGCATGCAAAGTTATCCATTTTCTGCTGCCACCCTTAAGATTTACCTCGACTTCCTTCAAAATGTGCTCCAAAGGTCTGGAACGCAGTCTTGCAAGAGTTGGAAGACAGAACTTACAGCCACGACCGCAGCCTCTAGCAACTTCAACCAAGGAACAGACGGTGGGGTTTCTGATAAGAGGCATCTCATCTACTTCAACAACACCCCCATAAACAACTTCAGGAACATCCCCACCTCCAATAATCTTCTCGAACAATGGTGGGACCACGTTTTCCCCTTCACCGATAACAACAACATCTATACCAAGTTCACGGCGAGGCTCAGGATCTTCAAGCTGCCAAGCTCCAGGACCACCTACAACTATTTTTGCACCCCACTTCCTAAGGTAAGGATCAGTTACCAGTTCTCTAAACTTCCACGCTATGTAAGATTCCCCGCGAACAAGTCCGAGAGGCCCTGTAAAGGTAGTTGAGGCAGGCCCTTTACCAAGGGGGTCATTGGACGATATTCCAATAATCTTCGTGTTAGGACCAACAAATTTTCTTATCTTATCTGGGACCACCACTACAACGTCGTTTTCATCGAATCCATAATCTAAGAGGGCAGCTTCTATTTTACGTAAACCGTAAGGAGCAACCTTGGCTATACCGCCATTATAAGTTGGTACAGGTGGACAAACCAATCTGAAGTAGAGAAATGGATTAATAAGATTCTTAGGGCCGCATGCAGTAAACCCTAGGAAAAGTGCGTTATTGTAGTTGCTCATTAAACATCTCTCAGCAGTTAGAACTATTTTGTAGCTATCCCTCATCTCCGATCCCCTACCACTTTCTCAACAAGAATATATTACATACGTAAATATTTTAATTTTCGAATATTACGAAATCAATATAAACTTTTCGTTTAAAAAAGCGGCAAAAATAGATTTTTAGACCCTAATTTGCAATGCTTGAACTCCCTCATAAACATTAAGAATATCAAAAATTAGTTTCTTCCAGTCATAACAGTCTTCTACCTTCTTTCTAGCATTTCTACCCATTTCAAATCTTTCCCTATCGTCAGAAAAAAGCCTAATTATCGCATTGCTCAATTCCTTCACGTCATGTGGCTCGATTAGAAGACCGTTAACTTCATGATCAATAATTTCAGGTATACCACCGACTCTGGTAGCAATCACAGGCCTTCCAGATGCCATCGCCTCAAGGATAACTATTCCAAAAGCTTCTGAAAAAACAGAAGGACAAACAAAAACATCTGATGCAGCATAAAACTTTGCTAGAATCTCGCCGAAAATGCAACCCAGAAATTTTACATTCTCTGTTATCCTGTTCGCCTTAACCTTATGCTTCAAATATTCCTTGAGAAACCCCTTACCAGCAATCAGTAGCTGCGCGTCGGGAATTTCTTTAACAACGTGTTTAAAAGCATCAATTAAAATGTGAACCCCTTTTCTAATGCTGAATCTTCCAACAAAGAGGGCTATTGGTGCATCTGGAGGAAGATCTAATTCTTCGCGAAGCTTTTTACCATTTGGGACGTAAATAAATTGTTCAAGGTCTATTCCATTTGGTATTACCTCTATTTTCTCTGGATGCGAGACTATATGTGACATGAACTGCTTAACAGCCTCACTAACGGCAATAATTTTATCTGCTTTATCAAACGCTTTTTTAACTGGGTAAAGAATTGGCTTCAAAGTCTTCCAAACTATGCCGTACTGATATCCCATGCCTAAAGAATGCGCGGTCAAAACTGTAGGAATCCCGTATTTTGATGCTAACGAGATGGAATAAAGGGAAATTGGAGTAAAAGCATGATGACCATGGATAATATCAAACTTTTCCTCTAAAATGACCTTTTTGACTTGCTTTAAATTTAATGGTGATAATATTTGAATCCCGGGAATGGTGGAAGCATTTACTCTGATAACATTCCCATCCTCATCCTTGTAATTTTCATCAAAATTCCTAACTGTAATTATTTGAACCTCATGGCCAAGTCTGGACAGATATTTTGCCAATCCCTTAATATGTGTAGCAATACCGCCAATTTTAGGGTAATACCAGTCGCTGCATAACGCGATTTTCATATAACAGTCACCCATGGTCTAAGATAAAGTATCTGTTTACTTTAAACAAACTTAAAATTTAAGTAACAGCAATCACACATAGTAGTTATACCTACCATTACATATTCCAAATACTTTAACCTTACGCAACCACAATCTTTAAAACCTATCACTAAACCATACGATAGTTTGTTACATTTCTAATGGAGGAATAATGTTGTTTAAAATACCGAAAACGTACTTACGAAACCTATCGAAAATAAAATTTTATTTTAACAATTTCAGAGTTATGGACTGGAGAGCATATCTGGGTTTATCATTACTACCATTTCTAAGAAAACTTCCCAAAATATTCACGAATACAACTTTAGTTAACTCGTTTCTTATCAACTTAACAACAATATCATGTTTTTTGGCTTTCACTTTTGGAATAAATAACTGCTTCGACATTGAAACGGACATAGCTGAGGGAGATATTAACAAAAACCCCATAGCAGTTGGGAAAATATCATTCAAAAACGCCCTAATTGCAGTTCTCATCATAGGAATTCTAGGTACAGCTATACTTGTATTCTATACTTTGAATTTGGAAGTAATCCTTACATATTTGCTGCTACTTTTTTTAGGAGGCTTTTACTCCGCTCCACCTCTCAGATTCAAAACACGACCATTCTTGGATATCATAAGTCACGGCTTCTTCTTCGGATCTCTCCTCTACATATATGGGTGCCTTATCCAAGGAAACAATGTATTAACAGTTATTAGAAACCCATTGGTTCCCTTAATTTTTACTTACAGCGTTATCTTAAACTTGCGAAACCACTGGGAAGACTACAACTTTGACTTAAAAGCCAATATTAACACGACGGCAACATATCTAGGTTATGAAAGAACCCAAAAAGCGATAGTATTTCTCACACAAGTACATTGGGTGATGTTCGTAACTTTCTGTTCGGTTATTAGTTTTCAAATTTTTGTAGCAACTTTAATGTTGTTTTTCATAGCTAATGCTTTGTTCCTGTTTAGACTGATTAAACTTGAAAAATGGCTCAGAGTTGTGGACATATTCACAATAGTGTCCTATATGTTATTGTCTCTTCACTAAATAAATTCAAAATGTTGTTGTTATTGATTGTTAGAGCGTTCAGAACTATTAATATAGTAGTTTGAAGCCCTATTTTATTTGGTAGTTTAATGATGGGGAGATATTAATGGGTGTTGATGCAGAAAAAGGATGCTTCGCGGATCTAGTTTTAATAAACGGAGAAATAATTACATTAGATGATGAGAATACGATCTATGAAGGCATAGCGGTGAAAAACGGGAAAATAATAGAGGTTGGAAGTAACAGCGAAGTAAAATACTGGATAGGAAACAAAACCCGTGTAATTGACCTAAACGGTAAAGCAGTTGTCCCAGGTTTTATTGATTCTCACACACATTTCATAGGTATGGGCTTAAAATCCACCTACATCGATTTCTGTGACACTAAATCTCTTAAAGATGCGTTAGAACTTATTAAAAAAGAAGCAGAGAAAAAAGGTGACGATGAATGGATCATAGGCTCAAATTGGGATGAAAGCAAATGGATAGAGAACAGATACCCAACAAGATGGGACTTAGATAAAGCGACACCTAACAAACCCGTTTATATCGTTAGAATCTGCGGTCACATGGCGGTCACAAATACATTAGGCTTAAAATTGTTAAATGTTCCAAAAGACACAAGAGGCTTTGAAATAGATGAGAAAACAGGAGAACCCACTGGCATATTAAAAGAAGATGCTCTAGAATATGCTGAAAGAGTCCTAAAACCTTCTGTAAATGAATGTCTTAAAGGAGTTAAGCTAGCCGTTGATCACTCTCTAAAGTGCGGTGTAACTTCTGTTCAAGACACCGTTATGTCCAACCATTTCTCAGCTTATCAAATAGCTATGTTAGAAAATCAGCTTAAAGTAAGAATATACACTTTTTCTTGGTACACTAACCTCGAGTACCTTACTGCTTTAGGTTTAAGAGGTGGGTTTGGAAACAATTGGCTTAAAATTGGTGGAATAAAACTTATGGTTGATGGTTCTATAGGTGCAAGAACAGCTGCTTTAATGGAACCTTACAACGATGATCCTTCGAACAGAGGAATGATTTTAATCGAAGAAGATGATTTAGCGGAAATAATTAAGAAAGCGAATGAAAACGGGCTCCAAGTTGCTGCTCACGCCATAGGGGACAGAGCAATTGAAACTCTATTAAACGCTTTTGAAAAAGCATCCAAAGGGATTAACATTAAAAATAGAAGACATAGGATTGAACATCTTGAACTCCCAACCGAGGATCAAATCAATAGAATGAGAAAACTGGGTTTAATTGCTTCTATGCAGCCAAACTTCGTTGCCGAGTGGGGTATGCCTAACGGAATGTATGAACAAAGATTCGGGAAGGAAAGATGGCGTAGAAATAATCCATTCAAATTAGTGTTAGAAAAAGGCGTAGTTTTAGCTTTTGGAAGCGACTGCATGCCTTTTGATCCGATATACGGTATTTGGAGTGCTGTAAATCATCCCGTTGAGGAAAGTAGGCTCAATGTTGAGGAGGCTTTAAGAGCGTATACCAAGGGTAGCGCTTACGCAGCCTTTGAAGAAGAAATTAAAGGATCCATTGAAATAGGAAAGCTAGCAGACATGGTGGTCTTAACAAAGAACCCATTCAAGATATCACCGAAAAACATTAGAGATATACGTATTTTTATGACAATAGTTGACGGCAAGTTACTTTATAAAGCATAAATATGAAAATGGCTATAAAGGATTTGTTGTGATACGTATTACCATTAATACTAAATCTTTATTAGTTTAAAATAACACCAAATATAAGGGTGTTATTCTTGCCAAGGGTAGAGGAAGTTGTAAAATCCATTCTGGTAAACGTTAAAAATCTTTTATCTGATGCCTACGAATGGACAAGCCACTACGAAAAACTATCAAGCTCAGAAGAGATTCTCAATAATTTAGAAGAAATAAAAACCATAATTGGCAAGTTATTCGCTGAATTTTCATCTAAAGTTGAGGAAGAAGAAAAACCACCTGAAATAGTAACATTACAGCCGCCGCAACAGTCATTGCAGCAAACAACGGAAGAAATATCAGAAACAGCGAAGGTTGAATTCCCATCTCTAGAAGCTCAGCTTGAGAGTAAAATAGTTCCTCCATTTGATGCCGTATTAAATGTCTTAAAACCCGGAGCTCGTGGCGGTGATGTTGCCGAAACACTTGAAAAGATAAAAATGGATCTAGGTGAAATGATCGGAGGAGTTCACCCAGTATTCTTCAAAATGACAAAAGTAATAGCCAAAATAAGAAGAAAGCGTGCATTAACTCAAGAAGATATAAATGATCTTAAGCGATTGGCATACGAATGGTCTATTCAATCCGGCTTAACCACTTAACATAATTTAACCGCATATAATCTTCTTTCACTGGTTTATTTACCATGATCACCAGCTTTTCAATGTTTGCAACTTCAGTTTTAAATGCGATAAAGATAAATTGAGAGTCAACCTTCAATATTATCTCATAATACATGATTTAAGGAGCAACTAAGTGTGAAAAACGTAAAAACACTGACTGAAAGAGAAACTAAAACAGAAAAAATGGATAAACAAGTAGGAACTAGAAAACGAAAAGCTTTAATTTGTGCCCACGGAGATGGGCATGGCTTGATTTGTGCAGTATTATCAAAAAGAGTTTTAGAGGAAGAGGGTTTCGATACCGAAATTTTATGTGGATTCAAAACGGGAGATGTAAAAAACTTTTGGGAGAAAACAATAGATAATATAAGAGAAAACTACGAGAAAGTTGTAATTGTTGATATACCTCTTCACAAAGATATCTCTTTAAGTCTTTCAAAACTAAAAAAGCTCAACGAAAAAGTTAAAGAAGTATGGTACATCGATCATCATCCTAGAAGCCTTTTAGAGTTTCCTCCAATCGAAAATTTCTATATTGTTGATAATCCTGGAAAATGCTACTACGGATTTAATAAGGCAAACAAAAGCATGGACAAAAAATTCAAACTGCTAGTTAGGCTAGGGCAAATAGCTGACAGAGATCCTAGTGTGACTCCAAACAAGGAGGAGAAGATAGTAGCCAATGGTATAAGTTACAGTTTATTTTCGGAAAAAACCTCTCTCAATGAAATCATCAATAAACTGGAGGGTATAGACTCTGACGATAACTGGAACTTCTTTAAAGAACTTGGCCAAGAATTTTACGATAAATATTGCTCTTTGGACAGAGTTAAATGTGTAAAAAATGTAGCGGTCGTAAACACTTCAAATGTGGAATTTAAACTCGTATGGAACATATTACATAGGGTAATTGATGTTTTTAACATCGACTATGCCGTTGGCGTACGGGAATTTGAACATTTCACACAAATAAACATAGTTAGGAACCCTCAAAGAAAACTTCCATCCCTTAAGGAAGTTGTCCCGCATATTCCTTACAATGTACTTATAGTAGGAGATGGAGCAATATCTTATAGAATAAGGGGAAAAAGCCGTAAAGAGATTTCAAAAGAAGTGGAACAGCTAATAGAAAGGCTAAATCAGATCACTAAGAACATTGGAGACGGTTGATATGCCTGAAATCACAATAAGAATACCAGACGACATTTTTAAGGAGATGAAAAACTTTAGTGACGTAGATTGGTCTGAAGTCTGTGTAAATGCTATAAAAGCTAAACTGTACGGTTTGAAAGTAGCTAAAAAAGTTGAAGAAATGCTCAAAGGCAAAACATTTGCAGAACTCTCAGAAAAAGAAAAAAGGAGAATTATATTTAAGATCCTGCGTGAAACTGAAAGCGAAACTTAGACTTAACATTATGGCGGTATCTCTTTTCCCCTTAGAACTGTAAATTTCAACATAAATGTCATTATTACACCAGTTGTGAAACCTCCCACATGAGCTGTGTGAGCAATTCCACCATAAGGTCCAAGAAAAATAGCGTAAAGAGTTTCAACCAAAGCGTAGAATAAAGCAAAAGTTAAAGCTTTAACCCTTATAACACCATAATAAGCCCATATTCTCAAAGGTCTTCTAGGGAAAAGAAAGGCATACGCAGCTATTACACCAAAAATAGCTCCCGAAGCACCTAAACATGGAATATCGCCTCCTCTAAAAACATACACGGAAAAATACGAGTGAAACAGCCCTGCAAACACTCCACATACCAAATAAAAGATTATAAAAGTTTTTCGACCAAAAACACTTTCACAATCGTCTCCAAAAACCCAAAGAGCATACATATTCGAAAAAATATGGATAAAATCTGCATGCAAAAACATATGAGTAACAAGCGTATACAAAGCTTGTCCTTGAAGAACCAAAACCGGAATAAGAGAATATCTATAAACAATTTGCGGATCTAAAAGCTCCATAAAGAAAATAATAACATTTAATCCTATCAATGTGTATGTAATCCAAGGGGTCGTAGGAACATACTCGTATTCCTCCATGATTACCATGAACCCTCACCATCCGAGAAATGTAAATGTTAAATTTTACAGTAAAACTAAACTTGTCTTTAGAGCCCATAAGATAAATTTTCTAAGTAAATATGCTTTGTTTATCGGAAATGCTGAATAAATTACTACTAGTTATTTAAGTAGTGTCTTAAAAATATTACCACGTCCAGATTTTAGTAAACAAATCATACTTCATATTTTAAGAAGCGTAACTTTAGAATAAAAAATAAGGATAAATTAAAAGTTACTTTTTTCTCTTAAGAACTAAGAAGACTACGACTGCCGCTACTGCAACAAGAGAGATGATGATTATCGGTGATACACCACTCCAAGGTTTTGCTTCTCCTAGAACCTCAATTTCCCTCTCTTCACTATAAGCAATATTTCCAGCAAGATCCCACGCATACACCTTATATTTTATTGTTGTCTCGTTTTCCAGAGGAGGTAGCGTAGCGAAATAATAGCCTCCCTCCGCACTATCCATAGTTATGTTTACCCATCCGCTCCCATCATTGTAGCTAAGAACTACTCTTTCAATTCCTGACTCATTGTCCTGAACCTGCACCTCAAATATGATTTCTTGGCCTACACGTGGATTTTCTGGAGTTACTTTAATACTCGATATAAGTGGAGGCGTATTATCAACCCAAAACTCATAGATTTCATATGCTTCGCCGTAAGTTACATTCACTTGGTAAATGCCTTCAGTTGCATTTTCCGTAAGTTGCATTTCCATTGCAAAATACCCTGTTTCATTTGTTATTTTTTGACCTTCTGCGATGACAGTGCCAGTTGGATCAAGAACTTTAATATTGACAAAAACGTTGATTAGCAGAGAACCTTCCCTAGTCACATTGCCCGCAATGAGAACTTTACTTCCACTTCGATAAGCAGGTCGGTCGGTAAAAACCGTGATATCAAATTCCTCTGGTGGAGGAGAAGTTCTCACCTTCATATTATAGTAGTTTCCATTATTATCTGAGATAAAGAAGCCAAGTCTACCATTTGCAACTGCTGAAACTACGAAATTAACGTCTACCGGTTGCATAAACGGTTTTAACATACCACTATAAACATTACTGCCTTCACTAGTAGCCATATGAAGCGTTTCTCTCTGATTATCATACATGTAGAATGCTGAAACCGTAAAGATTGATGTCTTATATTCTCCAAGCTTAGCCTTAACCGCAATATAGTCATGTGCCATCGGTGTCTCCGGAATATACCAAACATCAACTATTTCAAGCCCTGCTTCAATATCAATACTTAACACATTTTGAGAAGCAATGCAGACAAGCTCCCCACTGCTATTTTCAACAATCAATAGTAATCGAACATTTTCTTTTGTCCATTCAGTAAACCTTACTGTGGCGCTGAGAATACTAAACGAACCATTTTGAATGGAAGGCACGCTAGCAGGTAGTAAGTAGAAATCGTTTACCACGTAATTCCACAGAACAACTTTCCCCGTACTGTAATCTGCTTCATTAGTTACATTCACGGAAAGCAAAAACGGTTCATCAATAAGCCCATTAAAGCTGTTTTGGACAATGTTTGCATAGATATTTTCAATACCCGTAAAGTTTGGCTTATACGATCTACCTTTGACAATCACAAATGTTGCGAAGAAATTCATCACATCACCGTTAGATCCGAAAGAGACAGTAATATTTGGCAAAATATAGTTTAAACCTTCAACAAAACTGTTTTCGTTATTAGAAATCACTGAAACCTCCCCAGTTTTCAGCGATCGTTCTGAAATATGATAGCAAAGTGGTACATTTAAGATACTAGCATTTGAAACACCAATGTTCTGAACAAATATGTTTATAGTTACAGATGAAACATCATTTGACGTTAAAATTTCAGCGCTGCCTCCAACCTTTACAAGATCCAATAGAACTTCCATGGAGACCTCAGCGAAATGTTTCCCCCAGCTGCTCTCTATAACTACAAAGCTGTGATATATTCCATAGGTGCAGTTTTCTGCGTCTACTTCAAAGTCCACAGAGCCAACTGTCGAAGAAGCTATTTCCGAAGGATCATAATCTAAAATGCTAACCCACGGATCAAGAGTCTCGACGTTCATTATTTTAAGAGTCTCGTTCCCAAAATTCTGTATTGTAATAACTCCGCTTTCACTTTCCCCCGTACTAATAAGAAAGCTTTCTTCTAAAACTATTTTTACTTTTGAGAAGCTTTGATTCCCTATGACAACCTCAAAGGAAAATGTTGTAGACTCGAAACTTTCAATTTCTAGCTTCCAAGCACCTGGCTTTGGGCTTTCCACAGATATTTCCATCAATACGTCCTCTTTAAAGTATTGAATTTCTCCACTTGGATCAAATAGTTTCCATCCTACACCAGTAGTTGAAGAGCCGTTTAAGGCAAAGATCCCGGTATCGTAAGGTATCCAAAATCTGAATATTCGGATGCCCGTCCCATCAATTCTTCCTGTAACGTGAAGCGGCGGTGTTCCCAAATATTTAGCAATTACTTCATCCACGACGATCGAAATTATAGCGCTTTCGTAAGGTGCTTCAACGTAAAATGACCATACACCGTGCTCCGGACTCTCAACTAGATAAGTGGTGTCTGATAGATATTTCTCGCAGCTCGGACTCTTAAGGAAATGGTTAAGGGAAGCATTTGTAGTCAAATCCAGTGAAAACGCTTCAACACCTGGAGGAACATAAAACTTGAAAATTTTAGCCTCTTTGCTTTTAATGAAATCCGTGATGACAACCGGGATTTCATTAAACTCCTCTATGGGCGGCGTTTCAACTTTCATGGAAAAAGCTATTTGCTCCGTACTAGGGTTCAAGGGTAATAATCTAACTGTGTACGTACCGTGAATAGGATTAAAGAGGGTTTCCGTTAATGACAATTCCCTTCCAAATGGATCATATAACTCTAACGTGAAATCTGGTAGATCTCCAGTAAATATGTTAAGTGAAGATACTCCAGGTGGAACGTAAAATCGAACAATTTTATCCTCGCCGCCAAGTAGATACCCATGTAATTCAATTTCTTCTTTAAGAAGATCTGTACCCCCGATCATATCAGATGCTGAAATGAGTACCCTTAATGTTACATTTGCGATGTATTTAGGATCTTCATTTTTTAGCAATAGTGTCCATGTACCAGGCATAGGGTCCATTACCGAAAATTTGATGAAATTTATGTCCATTAACGTAACCGGACTATTAATAGGATTATATAACTCCCACTCTAGGGTTGTTATGTTTGAATCCCCGATTACAAGAAGTTGATGAGTCCCTATGGGAACATTGAAATTAATTGTTTTTGTTGTGCCATTGTTCACAATTATGCTATTATTCTCTAAGACTACATGCTTTTCAAGTAAGGTGAAATTTTGGACATTTAAAGCTTCGTGTGATATTAGGGCAACAGGTGTACGCCATGTTTGAGGAACAGGACTCAACACTGTAAAGTTTAGTTCTTCAACGATCATGTCTGCTACTTTCCAAGATTTTATTAAAACTGGATACTCTGCATGCCCTTTAGGTGGAATCGTATCTATATTTTTAAGTGGTATGCATATTCCGTCAAGTTCACTTGGTATTTGAAGAGCAACCGTAAGATTGACGTCTACAAGATTCTCAACAGTAAATTTTATTATACTTTCTTCGTAGCCTAAGCTTTCAAAGTGTAAGTACGGTGGATCCACCCGTATTAGCGGATCAAATGGTTGAACTGTGAGAGAATAACTAATAGTACTGTATGATGTTGTCCCCGACGAACTTTCAAAGACAAATCTTACCCATCCAGAGTAGGTTTCTGGTTCTATTGCAGACGTGTTAAACAGTATAAGTGCCCAAGTTTCATTTGATGGCATAAGCCACTTCAGAGGATGAGTAGTATTGATGATCTGTGTAATATCCGAACTTTGGACTTCAATCCCTTTTAATTGAAGGGTTTCACTTTCGTCATTTGTAATGTTTACTTTAAGAATGTAGTATTCGCCTTTCTTTAAAGTTATGTTTATGTTTCCCGGTTCAACAGCCTTAGCATTTTTTTCTATTGGTGTTTCAACAATGGTTTTTGTTTCTTTTGGTATGGAGGTCAATGCTACGATAAGTAGAAGAAATAGTATGCAATAAGCTGTCTTTCTCATATTTATCACCGTCTCTTGTTCAGGTCGATACGAGTTTTACAATATTGTAATAATATATATTATAACAAAGTGTAGTAGTAAATAATATATTTTTTGGATAGTCGATAACCTTCCATGTCATGGTTTTATATTCCTAAATCGAAGATTAGGATGCGAAAACTGTTAAATTATCCTAAATAGTAGTTTTCATTGAAAATTATTTCCTTTTGCGCGTTTTTTGCAAACATATAAGGAACGGTTGATGTAACTTAGAAAAGGACTTCACAGATTAAGCACTTCTTTAAAGAAGATTGTGAAAAACTTTTAGAGTTTAAAAATTGAAGTTTGATAGAGGAGTTTGTACAATTTCTGGATCTAGAAGCTCTAAAAAGAATATGACAACATTTAGACCCCACCAAAATGTATGTCATCCAAGGAGTTCTAGGAACATATTCGTACTCTTCCATAATAACCAAGACCATCACCAACTTGAGAATTTAACAGCTCATTTCCCAGTAATAAAATTGACTTGAAGAATTGTAGAAATGTATTTTAAGCTGTGTAATTTAAAATTGTTAGAGGATTGAAACATGATCCCAGAGGCTGAAATAGGCTTTAAAAGACTTGTAAAACTGGCACCAGAAATAAGAAAACGTTTTCCATGGGTTATTGCATTAAAATTAAGCGGCTCCCTTGGAGATAACCAGTATTTTGAAACAAATTTAGACGGTGTGCAAATCTGCAGCGATTATGATGTCGTAATCCTAGTAGATAGAATTCCCAGTAAGGAAGAAGTAAAAGAACTAATTCGACTATTAAAAACTCCATGTCTAAATTCAGACATTGAGAAAAAACTTCTAGCCAACATAGATGTGAAAATTTTCACCGTAAATTTTCCTGCTCACCATAAAATGAGGATACCATCTGTTTTTGATAGCAATGAGACGGTTTGGCGACATCTAATGGGCGGTAAACCTGTGTTCGGCGAAGAGATATTTAAAAAGTACAGTGTAGCTGATAATAAAAAAATTAGATGGGCTCTTGTTGAAAGACATAAAAAACGTAAAAAAGCTTTTGACCTCTACGCCCACGCTGGCTTTCTTTTACGTATAGCTAAAATACTTGGAAGAAACGATATCGTCAAGGAAATAGTTGAAACCGTTAAAAAATACAAAGATTTCCATACAATATCCGACTGGCAACTAGAAGAATTTAAAGGGAAAATTGAGGAGATAGAAAAGAAGCTACACTTTCAATTATAATCAGGTTACTAACAAACACTTAAATTCCCTATGCCATTATCATTTTAACATTCGTTGAACGGTGGCCGTAGCTAACAAATTACGGGATTTTAAAACATTTAAGTAATTTAATTGATATTTCTGGGTGACAAATTTGAAAAAAATAGAAATGTACGGATTAGAGACGATACCTATAGTCAAGGAAGGCGACGACATAGCTAAACTAATAGTTGAAGCTGCTACAAGAGAAGACATAGGCATACAAGAGGGAGACATTATTGTTATCGCGCAAACAATTATATCTAGGTCAGAAGGGCGAATAGTAGATCTGAACGATATTAAACCTAGCCCATTTGCAGAAATCTTGGCGAAAGAAACCGGTAAGGACCCACGTCTGGTTGAAGTTATTTTAAGGGAAAGTAAAGGCATTGTTAGAATGGGAGGCCACCACTTAATAATGGAAACCCACCACGGGTTTGTATGCGCTAACAGCGGTGTAGATAGAAGTAATGTTCCAGGCGAAGAAACGGTTTCACTTTTGCCTTTGGACCCAGATGCCTCAGCTAGGAAAATAAGAGATGAAATAAAATATTTAACAGGGAAAGACGTTGCAGTCATCATTAGTGATACCTTTGGTCGACCTCTACGTGAGGGAGCTATTGGCGTAGCTATTGGTGTAGCTGGTATTGACCCCCTATATGATATGAGAGGCAAAAAGGATCTTTTTGGATACGAACTAAGGACAACCATGATTGCAGTAGCCGATGAACTTGCCTCAGCAGCAGAACTTCTCATGGGAGAATCTGACGAGGGCATTCCAGTCGTCATTGTTAGAGGTTTTAAATATCCTAAGGGCGAATATTCGATTAAAAAATTATTAAGACCCGTGGAAAAAGACTTATTTAGATAAAAACAACAAATATTACCGAAGTTAGACCAATAGTTTAATTTAATCTTAAAAGCGATTAAATTAACGTTTTACAATGGATTACAAAGTATTCATGCGCACAAACTAAACACTAATATTAAGACTCTGTAGGAATAATTATGGGGGTTTTATTTGGAAAAGCTTCCCCAAAAAATTAAAGAAACATTGTATGAAGTTCTTCAACTACTTCGTGGAAAAGTCGAGAAAGAAGTTGAAGACTTTAACAAAATTAAAGAAAAGCTGTATGAAGATTACAGCAAATATGTAGAGTATCTACGTCGACTAGAAAACACAACAAGAGTTTTAAGTAGTTTATTTGAAGATGCATTGAAATTTTTCGGCTTTCTAATGGATGTCGCTAGCATAGCTAAAAATCTGGTAGATGTGGATGACCTTATTCTTCTTCGTTTCTTATTATCGTCTCTTTTAGAAAGTCTCCTCCATGTCAATGATGTGATTTCTGAAAGCTTCAAACACTTGGATAAACTCAATGAAATCGAAAAGTCATTAAACAGCATGGTAAATGATGTAAAAAGCTTAATCAATGTATTTCACGGAATTAGAAATGAAATAAGGAAGCAAATAGAAGATATTAGAGGAAGACTCGAAGAACTCAACAGGGAAGTACTGAAGTAAAAGCAGAAAGTAAATAAGATGAACATTTTCTATCAATCCAGAGATTAATATTATTTTAATGATTAAAATAGAGGTTGGTTATCGTATGAAAATGTGGGAAGTAAAGGCGGAAATAGGAAAGAAAGAATATAAATGGCATTTTTGCGACTTAAAATCCATAAGTGAAGGAAAAATTATTGTCTTGAGAGAAAACTGGTTCGATCTTTTCCTTTGGTGCGTCAAGAAAAGAGGAGCACAATCTTTTACAATTAAAAGCTTGATAAGTCCAGAGGGAGAGGAAGTTTCAGGGCAAAACATCTTGTTAATTCTTTTAACTTTTGAAGATCTTCCAATGGGTTTTCTAATCAGAATACTGGAAAAAACGGGAGAACTCATAGCGATATGGCCTAAAGAATTTGCAGAAGCAGCTAAAAGAGATTTACCGACACTTAAAACCCTTGTTACAAAAATGATAGCAGTCCCAGAAAAATTATCAGATATAGTCATCGCATCTACAAGTTCTCTCCAAGAATTTAAGGAAGATGTCGAATATATAACCTAACATGAAAGGAAAAGAAGTGAATAAAACTAAATTTAAGGTAATATTTTTAGTTCTCTTATTCGCTTTCACATACATATTGAATGCGAGTGTTAATGCATTTCTATTTCAACTTCCAAAACGATACACAACTGTTCCCCCCCTCCTGAAACATTTGCAGTATCTCCATGGATAAGATATGCAGTTCCCATAGCAATTCCGCGGTTCTTAATATTAACTCTCCTTAAACCTCTTTTCGGCCTTTGCTTTCTCCTTAGGGTGCTCCTCTACTTCTATAATGCTTGTCTTTATCTTAAATTCAGTCACAAAAGGAGCTATTGTTGTTTCACTTGCCACTGGCAACTTTGTGGCAACCTTATCTACAGTGACATACATAGCATTATGGTACTGGGCTAAACGGAAACACAGTAGCAATAAATAGAGTATGTATGATGATAGAACTAGACAAATGGGTTTATATTGATTAGGTTATAGTTCATCTATATCGGTTGCATCGGGGGTTTATGTGTTTGAGCGAGTTAGAAACAAAGGTTTTGGAGTTGTTAAGTTCAGAAGACGAATTTGAACAACTTATGGGGGATGTCCTAAGGGTTTTGGCACTTTATAACGGGGTTTTATGGAGCTCTGAATTACACAGAGAACTGTTCACTTTTCACACTGCGCTAGGAGAGAAGGGAATAGAAGATATAAAAAACATTGACATGGCTGTTTCAAAGCTAGTAGAAATGGAAATATTAAAAACAGATGAGAGATTAAAGGCATCCCTAGCAGACAAAGGATTCACAAAAGAACTATTAATTTTCATCGCCAATCAAGAAATTACTCGAAACATCATTCTGAAAGACCCGAAACTTAAAAGATTCATAGAAGAAAGGGAAAGAATATTCGGAAAGTTGCTTAAAAAGAAAAAATAGTGCAAAACTTGGCATGTTAATATCATGCAAGAAGAGAATTAAAGAAAGAACTTAAAATATGACAATTAACTACTAAAAATTAAGTCTCTTCTAGAATTATTCAATTTCACCAATTATGTATTCTATTTGTAGTCCATAACATTTTAGAGTAAATTTTTATCGGTTTATTTATTTTGATTTAAAATTTTCCTAGGTAGATTCATATAAGTTTTAAGTAACTTGATTCAAAAGCTTTAAACGCTATAAGCGTGGATTAGTTAACTACATTTATACCCTGATGGTGGACTTTTCGTCTACCTAATACCC
>JAUQZC010000122.1 GCA_030587435.1 Candidatus Baldrarchaeota archaeon
ATTCCATATAACGATGTTAAGTTCAAACCTTAATAATAAAAAGCGCATTACTATTAATAATAATAACTTCATAATCATGGGTATGAAGATGTTGTTATAGTTTGGGATGGGGAGGGTAATAAATTGAGCGTTGACATTAAGAAAATAGATAGTTCATTAGAAAGCCTATCGAAAATAGAGGACCTTCTTAAAGAAAAAAAAAATTTGATAGAAGAACTAAACGCCGTTAAGTTAGAGAATGAGCAATTGAAAAACGAAGTAGTTAATTTAAAGGAACAGTTATCAAGATTCGAAGAGGAAGTAAATGAGTTGGAAAAGGAAAACATAGAGTTAAAAGACACTCTTAGATCAAAGGAAGCGGAAATAAACCGTTTGAGTGAAGATATTTCCTCTTTAACGAATGAGAACAGCAAATTAAAGGAAGAATTAAAAACTGTTGAAAAAAGAGCCTTTGAAGTAGATGAATATAAAAGGAAACTTGAGGAGGAAAACAAGAAACTTAAGGGTGAGTTAGATAAGATTTCTGAACAGTTAGAGAAAATATCTCAAATGTATAAAGAGATAGCTGGTGAAAGGGAGAGAGTTGAGGACATAAAGGAACTTCTTACAATATATGTTACGTTGCTTGAAACGGTTTTTGCAGGTATGCCTCACGCAAAGGTGTTGTGGCTGCTACATGGAGTTCCAAAGATGAAAAGGAGTGAGGTAACAAAAGCAGCTGGATTCGAACCCGCAATCATACTTAAAAGCATACATGACTTAGAAAGAGCAAAACTAATCGAATACGATAGAGAAAGCGAAGAAATACACTTGGTAAGAAGACTATATTAATACGTATTCAATCTTGGGTTAATGGTTTGTGCTGCAAGGTTACGTAAATAGTTGAGATGCTATATCTTTGACATAACTTCTTAGTTTGTATAAGTTTAGATTTCGAACGTCCCTGGTATGTCTGGATGTGGAGGAAGTTTAGGTCTTTTTGGTTTTTCAGGTTTTATTATTGGTGGTGCTGGTTTCTTTATTCTGGCAAGGTCTAGTTCAAGCTTGGTTTGACAATTTGCACAGTAAATTTCACCGTTCAACGTAACTTTGAAAAGTTCACTTCCACATTTGAAACATTTAACCCACTCCAACAAACTCACCAAGGAAACTAACACGCACCGACATAAAAACCTATCTCAAAGCAAAATTTTGCAAAACAATTTGCACATTTAGATTTTTACAATTATCATTTATGTCTAGACGTTTTGGTGCCTAACCTAAAAAGCTTTGAAGTGCAGTTTTACACCTTTATAAGGATTTTACCCTCATTTGATGGAATTAGTATTTGTATTCCTTTAAGGCTTCTTTTATGGCTTTTTCTCTTTTAAAAATATATTTTCTATATTTTTCGTCTTTTTGCAGTATTTTCTTGGTAGCAAATTTATCTGTAAGGTGAACTAGCAAATCTTGATATGTTTTGGTGCTAAGAGGTATTCCTCTTATTCTTTCCTCGGTTTTTATTAGCCCTAGGTTTTCTAGGTTTCTTATGGCTTCGTCTATCATTTTAGGGTTTACAATTTCAGGTTCCCCAATGGTTCTGTAAAATTTAATTAGGTCTTGGGAGATTTCTGTTTTCCATAAAACTCCGTAAAACACGGATAGAATTCTTAATATATCGAGCATTAAGCTTGAAACAGCGTCTTCACTAGCTTTGTTTAATAGGTTCAAAATTTTTTCTTCTATTTCCAGCGATTTTCCCTCCCCATATTAATGTTTATACGGGTTGTTTACCATTTGTGTTTAAATGTTTATAAACGATTTGTATGTAAAGTTTAGAGGTGATATCATGCCTATTTATAAGCTTGGAGACAAGGTTCCAAAAATTAGTAAATCTGCTTATGTTCATCCCGACGCCATAATTATTGGAGATGTGGAGATTGGAGAATGTGTTTTTATAGCGCCTGGCGCTGTTTTACGTGGAGACAATAACAAAATTATAATTGGGGATTACTCAAATGTTCAAGACAATGCTGTAGTTCACACTGAGCCCGAATTTGAAACTATAATCGGAAGGTATGTGAATATTGGACATGGAGCAATGATACATGCCCATATAATTGAGGACTACGTTGCAATAGGAATGAATGCCGTAATAGACTATAGAACCGTGATTAGAAAGGGAGCAATAGTGGGCAATGGTGCTGTTGTACCAGCATTTAAGGAAGTGCCAGAAAACACGATAGTAGTTGGTGTACCAGCAAAGCCGTTAAGAAAAGTGGAGGGAACAGATGACCCAGCTAGAAAAAGGATAGATGGTTTTCTTAGCAGATACAGGAAATTTACAGTTCTTTACCGTGAAAAGCTTCAAAAAATAGAGTAACTTGAAGAGGTGTTATTCTTCCATTAGTTCTTCGACCTCTTTTTTACCTTTTTCCAGCTCCTTGACTTGTTCTTCGTCCAGCTTCAAAAGTAGGGTTTGAAACTCTCCGACATGGGTTTTCTCTTCTCTTGCAATATCTAGGAGAAGTTTTTTAAGATATTTGTTTTCGGTTAGACTTGCCATTTGCTCGTAGAGATTTACTGCATCCAGCTCCGCTATTATGGCTATTCTCAAGATTTCCTTATCTAAATCTTCCTTTTTTATTTTCTCTAAAATTATCGGTATTCTAGATAACATATTAGCACCCTCTATACACTGTTTTAATTTTACACTATAATCTTTTCCCTTAAAGCAATTTGTCTAGCTGGCAACATTCAAAATAACTAAATAAAATAATTAAAACAATTAAAACAAAGCATAGGAATAAGAAATATTAGAGTATTTGTTAAATGTCGATGTTATTTGCTTATTTTTCTCCATGCGTCTTCTGCTGCTGCTATTATTGGATACGCCGTTGGCGGCGATGTAAGTAGTGGATGTGTTCCTATTTGCATTAGGCAAAGTTCCGCAGCAGTTAATCCCTTTTGAATCGCAAGCCCTATGATATTTATTATTTCACCGACACTTTTCCCGCCGATGACTTGACCTCCTAATATTACACCATCTTTCGAGAATACAAGCTTGATTTCAATAGGACTTGCATCGGGGATTTTTGCAGGGTGTCTATCAAAGCCTTTAGCCCTACCTACAACTATTTCGAAACCTTCTTTTACAGCAGCTTCTTCTGTAATCCCCGCTGCAGCAATTGCCAAGTTTCCTGCACAGGTCGAAAAAATGCCTATATCACCCTTGTTTTTCCTTATAACGCCAAGATTGAAAAGATTTGCTCCGGCTATACGTGCTTCGAAACATGCTGTCGATGCAAGCATTAGTTTGGCTGGTTTTCTTGTGAAAAAGTCTTTATGTTCAACACAATCCCCTACAGCAAAAATATCTGGTTCACTGGTTCTCATATATTCATCAACCCATATTCCACCGCTTGTCCCAAGCCTTACACCAGCTTTCTTTGCAAGCTCCGAGTTAGGCTTATAGCCAACGGAGAAAATAACTAAATCTGCCTCAATTTTATCTCCATTTGTAAGCTCAACTCCTTCAGCTTTATCTTTCCCTAGGATTTTTTTAACTGTGGAATTCACGTAGATTTTTACACCGTTTGCTTCAAGTTCTTTTTTAACAGTTTCCCCAAACTCCTTATCGAAAGCTGCGGGTAATAGGTGGTCCATCATTTCGACAATTGCAACATTCTTACCCAGTTTTCTTATTTCATCACTGACTTCAACACCTATGAAGCCCCCTCCAACAATGACAATGTTCTCTGCTTCCTTGACCGCACTATATAGCTTTTTTAGGTACTCAAAGCTTTTCGAAACAACATAAACTCCTTCCAAGTTACTTCCTTCAATGTTTAAAAAAATTGGCTGTGACCCGGTTGCCAAAACAAGTTTTTCATACCCTATCTCTTCCCCATCGGATGTTTTAACAACTTTTCTGTTTTTATCTACATCCACGACTTCACTGATTATAAGCTGTACTCCCAAGTCCTCTACTGGTTTGGTAGACATTATGTCTGCTTCAACTGAGCCGAGTGTAGCAAAAATGTAAGGAATCCCGCAAGGGATCATGCTTACTTTTTCTTTCTTTATTATAGCAACGCTTTTATCAGGATAAAATTTTTTAGCTGTAGCAGCAGTAACCATGCCAGCTGGGCCACCACCAATAATCACAACATCAAATTTCATTTCCTCCACCGCAATACCTTTTTGGAAACTTTCCTTTAAATGTTCTCCGTATATAATTGTAAAATTCGGTTAATGTATTAGTAAAAATTTCGTTTACCTAATTTACATGCAAGTAAATACTTTTAACCTAGTATAAGCTTCATATTTCTTCCCTAAGGAGCAGTTCAAAATGGAGATATCAAAGGATAGTTATGTCAAAAATTACAGGGAATCGAGAAAATTTTAATTTTAACTCTCCAAGCATTGTTCTTTAAACTAGATGATGCTTTTTCTACCTTATAGAGATCAGTGTTTGAAAGCTAAAAGTGGCTTAAACTTAGAAAAATTTAAGTTTCATATTTTTAATGCTATTTGCGATTCGTTCAGCCTTCCCTTAAAGGGGTGGGCTGAAATGAACTCGAAAATCAGGTTGAGAGTTGAGGAAGCTAGGCAAATAGATTTTGGTAGATGTATTGTTAGGATAGATATGAAGAGTATGAAAGAGTTAGATGTAAGTTCTGGCGACACTGTTTTAATAACTGGTTCTAAGCAGATTGGCGCTATTGTTATGCCTGCTTATCGTTCTGATGAAGGTAAAGGAATAATTAGAATGGATGGACTATTGAGAAAGAATGCTGGTGTCAGCATAGGTGATTACGTTACCGTTGAAAAAGCCTTTTTCAAGGAAGCTAGAAAAGTTGTTTTTGCCCCGGCTAGAAGAGATATTCAAATAGTTCCAACACCTGAAACAGCTGAAACATTAAAGGAGAATCTTTTGAATAGACCTGTTAAAACCGGTGATATAGTGAGTACAACAGCCTCTGTACCTACAAGGGTCCACTCTGACTTAGATGATTTCTTTGGAGGCTTTTTCGGTATTAGAGAAGTTTCTTTTGGACTTGGAGAAGTTCGCTTCATAGTTGTAGATACTATTCCAAAAGGTATTGTCAGAATTGGATTCGAAACAGAGGTTGAACTTCTTTCAAAGGCACCTGAAACAATAAAAGAAGCTGCAAGAGTAACATATGAGGATATAGGTGGATTAAAGGAAGCTATACAGCGAATTAGAGAAATGGTTGAATTACCATTAAAACACCCAGAACTTTTCGATAGACTTGGAATAGAGCCCCCAAAAGGTGTTCTCCTATATGGTCCGCCGGGCTGCGGAAAAACATTACTGGCTAAAGCCGTTGCAAACGAATCTGATGCAAACTTTTATGCAATAAACGGCCCTGAGATCATGAGCAAATTTTACGGGGAATCAGAAAAGAAGCTTAGAGACATTTTCGAAGAAGCCAGAAAGAATGCACCGAGTATAATTTTTATTGATGAAGTGGATTCCATAGCCCCTAAGAGGGAGGAAGTTACCGGGGAAGTTGAACGTAGAGTTGTTTCCCAACTGTTGACTTTGATGGATGGTCTTGAAGCACGTGGTAAAGTGGTTGTAATCGCAGCGACTAACAGACCTAACGCATTGGACCCAGCTTTGAGGCGTCCTGGAAGATTTGATAGAGAAATTGAAATCGGTCCACCTGATAAAGATGCTAGAAAAGAAATTCTTCAAATACATACTCGTGGCATGCCTTTGGCGGAAGATGTAGATTTAGATGAAATAGCAGCTAAGACTCATGGTTTTGTTGGAGCTGATCTAGCTGCTCTTTGTAAGGAAGCAGCTATGCATGCTTTGCGAAGAATTCTGCCGAAAATAGATTTGAACAAACCTGTGCCTAAAGAGGTTTTATCTGAACTAAAAGTTAGAAGAGAAGATTTTGAATATGCTTTGAAAATTGTTAATCCTTCGGCTATGAGAGAAGTAATGATTGAAATGCCGAAAGTTAAGTGGGGTGACATAGGAGGACTTGAAGAAGTTAAAAGAGAACTTAGAGAAGCCATAGAATTACCATTAAAACATCCAGAAGTCTTTAGAAAATTTGGAATGGATCCTCCAAGAGGAGTCTTATTGTTTGGTCCACCAGGTTGCGGAAAAACATTACTGGCTAAAGCCGTTGCAACAGAGGCAGAGGCAAACTTCATAAGCATCAGGGGACCTGAACTCCTTTCTAAGTGGGTTGGCGAGAGCGAGAGAGCTGTTAGAGAAATTTTCAGAAAAGCAAAGGTAGTTTCACCCTGCATAATTTTCTTCGACGAGATAGATTCCCTGTTTCCTAGAAGAGATATCTATACGGGTACACATGTTACACAGTCTTTAGTTAATCAGCTTTTAACGGAGATGGATGGAATCCAAGAGTTGAAGGATGTTTTTGTTCTTGCGGCGACAAATAGGCTTGACTTGCTTGATCCAGCTATTTTAAGACCTGGAAGGTTTGATAAGTTAATTTATGTTCCTCCGCCGGATTATAAAGCTAGGCTGGCGATCTTTAAGATATATACTAGGAATATGCCTCTTGCGGGTGATGTAAACTTAGAAGAACTTGCTAGAAGGACCGAAGGCTATAGTGGAGCAGATATTAAGGCTGTTTGCAGAGAAGCTGTGATGAATGTTATAAGGGAGAATATTCATGCAGAAAAAGTTGAGAAAAGGCATTTTGAGGCAGCGTTAAAGAAGGTTAAGCCGAGCTTAACAAAAGAAACAATTAAGAAATATGAGGAAATAGCGGAGAAAATGAAGGAACTCATATAACTATTTTATGTTTAATTTTTTGGAGAGATCTTCTAATGTCGTCGAGAAGGTATATTCGAATGTACATGCCTCTGCTGAATCTATTTGGCATTTTATTTCCTCTGATTTAACTACGGGTAACCCTAAATATTCAAGTGATCCTAATATGAAACCTTTTACAAATTCACATATCTTTTTGTTTTCTGGTTTTCCATCACATGGACAGTTTGCAACCGAAATAGCTATTTTCCTATCTGATGGCTTGAAGTCCTCCACTTTATAGCTTAACTTTGGTAGCATAGTGGGAACGAATATACCTGGTAAATATTCGAATTCAGCGGGTTTACTTACGCCTCCATGCTGGGCATTCTCATATTCGGAGCACATTTTTCCTAACTTATATCCGATTTCAAAGGGTGTTGGTAAACGTTTTTTCTCAAGAAATTCATCTAATACTTTGATGAGGCTTTGTATGAGAAATCTCGCTATGTCGGTTTTCCTATATTTGAAGGTTGTTTGAAGAAGCCAGAAAGTATATTTACCTATACTTCTACTAACTACAAGTCCAGCTTTTTCTAGTTCTGGCATGTATTTTGCAATCGTGTTGCGATGTCTTCCGGTGACTTCGGATATTTCTTCAATTGTCATACCCCAAACTGTTCCTTCTAGAGCCTTTAAGATTTCCTCAACGATTTTTTTGTTTAGTTTCTTGATCAATTTCAACGTTCACCCTTTACATAGTTAAACTATTGGGGTGTAGGTTATTGCTCTAACAATATTTTATATTAAAGTGTACTATATATAAAAATGTGCATTGATGCACATAAAGTTTATATAGGAAAAGGTATCTGTGCATTAATGCACATAATATAGTGTGTAGTTATTCTTATATCAACGGATTAATTTGACATCATTCGGTGAAGACCATGAAGCCAGAGAAGCCAATAACCAGCAGCAAGCAAAAAGGCTCAAGTCATGTTGCGTTTAGTGGTAAGTCTTTTGAAACAGAGGCTTTAACAGTAATGCTATCGGCATTTGCAGTACTAGGACTTCTAGACATTATATGGAGTCTTAATGCTGTTACATCTAGCTTTCAGACTCTTCTTAACAACATTACCAGTGGTTTTATATTCCTATTTAGTATTCTAGGCTTATTTGGACTAATTAGAAAAAACAGTTTTCTAGTTTATCTTTCGCTACTTGCACCAATAACAATTCTAGTTTCTACGATCCAACTCTTATTTACTCATGTTAAAACCTTCTCTTACACACTTTCAAGTGCTTCAGAAACACTGATTTTAGCATTAAGTGTAATTTGCATTTATACATCTTATAAAACAATATCACGTTCGCAAATACCTCAAAATATTGTTACAGAATATGAACAAAAAACGGAAAGCGAATATACTGTGGAACTCATCGATGTAGTAAAAATATACAAAGTAGGGCCTATAGAAGTCCCAGCGTTAAATGGTGTAAACCTTAAAGTTAAAAAGGGAGAATTTGTGGCGATAATGGGTCCTTCAGGCTCAGGAAAATCGACACTACTAAATTTAATAGGTGCTTTAGACCGGCCAACCTCAGGTAAAGTTATCATCGACGGAGTGGACATATCAACGCTTAGCGACGATGAACTTGCAAAACTGCGTAACAAAAAAATTGGTTTCGTCTTCCAAGCATATAACTTGATTAACAGATCCAAAGTGCTTAGAAACGTTGAGCTGCCTGCACTTATAGGTGGAATGCCAAAGAAAGAACGTGTAAAGAAAGCTATTCATCTTCTCAAGACATTAGGGCTAGGTGACACGATTCATAGAAAGCCTAAGACATTAAGTGGTGGCCAGCAACAACGTGTAGCTATTGCTAGGGCGGTTATCAATGATCCAGATATTATTCTAGCTGATGAACCAACAGGGAACCTCGACTCTAAATCAGGTAGAGAAGTTATGATGTACCTAAGAAAAATGAACAAAGAATTGGGGACAACAGTGATCGTTGTTACCCATGACAGGGAAATCGCTGAGATGGCAGATAGAATAATACACATTAAGGACGGAAAAATTGTTGGAGAAGAGGTATTAAGGAGGAATAGGACATGAAAAAATTATGCGTATTTTTAATTATTGCGATTTTGATGATGTTCATGGTGAATGTAAGCCTTATGAATGTAGTCCATGCCCACGAATCTGTGGATTTTGAAATACTCAAAGTTGTTTGGGGAACACCTCAGAATAACCCTATAATTGTTAACCCTGGTGATACAAATGTACCCTTAACTATATATGTGAAAAACAATTCTAGTGAAAGTCTCGTAGGCGTATATGGAGAATTAAATGTTACTGAACCATTTAAACATACTGAAAACAACAACTATACTGCTAGAACCTATGCTACGCCCATTGAAAGTAGTAGCGTTTTAGCACCTACAGGTGAAGTTTTACCGTGGGGCACTTTTACCTTAACATACAATTTAAACATAAATAGTACGGCTAAAAAAGGTTATTATCCGTGCACGCTAACAATTTACTATGCATTAAATAACAGTGGCAACTACACCCTCGGTGAACCTAAAACATATCATATAACAATTTTTATTTATAATAGGCCGCCAGAAATAGAGTCTTATAGACCTACTGATCTAAATATCGCTATTTATGTAAATGATAGTGTAGAGTTTTTTGTTAAATGCAGCGATCCGGACAACGATACTTTGAGTTATGAGTGGGCCTTTGATGGCGAAGTTGTTGCAACTACTAATAACTATACTTACACTCCTACAGAAGATGATATTGGAACTCATAATTTAGAATTTGCAGTTGATGACAGCGAACTTAGAACAACGATGACATGGACCATTACCGTTACAAAAACAATCATAACACAAGTTAATGTAAGCAGCAATTATCTTTTCGGTGGTTTTGAAACAGGAGTAAACATAACAGTTAAAAATAATGCGTGGGACGGTACCGTTCAGATTTCCTTCGGCATTCAGTCTCCTTTAGTTATCTATGGAAACAGTTCTTGGACATTTAAGTCTGTAGTTCCCGATCAAGAACTCGCTGTGCCTGTAGTTATTTACGCCCCGAAATCGGCCATAGGTAACACGTTTACAGGAGCCCTAACAATAAGCTATGACGATGAATATGGGAATAGCTACACAGAAAACCATAATATTGGGTTCGTGGTCAGAGGCCAGGTCTCTATCGTTGCATATGATTGGACAATTATGCCTAACCCTGTTTCGCCAGGTAAGAAAGTTTCAATTAGTGCTACCCTGCTAAATAAGGGTACAGCAACGGCTATGTTTGTCAACGTGTCAATACAATCAAACGAGATTCTAATTTTATCTCAGGGAAGTAGTAACTATGTTGGAGAAGTTGAAGAAAACTCTCCTACACCCTTCACGGTCTCAGCTTACGTGAAACCAGATGTGCAAAATGGAACCTATCCGATAACAATCATCGTAACATATACAGATGACCTATTTGAAGAACATACATTTAAAATCACAGTAGGAATAACAGTACAAAAAACATCTGAGAACAATACAGGTTCTGAAGAAGGCCCCAGTTTTATTGACTTACTTTACCGTGGAGGACTAACTATTCTAATAAGCACGGTAGCATTGATCGCAATCATAATTATTTATCTTAAGAGGTCTTCAAAACCTATGTCTTCGGCATTCCTATTTATAGAGTGTCCTCGCGGTGATCACAGTGGGCATTAAGAAATATCTTTCCCTTCTACCTCTTTCATTTGAAGCACTTAGGGAACGTAAGCTGCGTTCTATTTTAACTATTCTTATGGTGCTTGTTGGTAGTGGTCTTCTTGTTGCAGTTGATGGGAGTAGCACGGGAACCTTAGCTTATATTGACCAACAGTTTTCAAATTTAGGTGCAAATTTAATAATTATGACTCCTCGAGGAACAGATTTTGAAATTGATGATAACATCGTTAAGGAAGTTTCCCACATTGAGGGTGTAACTGACGTTATTCCATTTATACAATCAATGGTTCGTATAGAGTCTAGAGGGGAAAGTCAATCAGTAGTTGCATTGGGGGTGGATCATTCTAAGCTTCATTTAATATTTCCGACTCTTGAATTAGAGGAGGGGAGCCTTGTATCTTACACGGACAGTGTGGGGATTGTATTAGGAAACATAGTTGCCCACGGCTCAGGTGGAGAAACTTTTGCAACTGTTGGTCAAACGGTGAAATTAAGATATAGTACTACTGTTGAAGGAGTGCAAGTTGTGTATGAGAAAAGTTTCATTGTCAGAGGAGTGTTAAAATACATAGGTAGTGGTTTAATACCTGTAGATCAAATGGTTTTCATTTCACTGCAAGCAGCTAACTCCTTTTTCAATCGTCACGACAAGTATGACGGATTATATATAATAACGTCTGATCCATACTTGAACGAAGAAAACATGTATAAGCTAAAAGATATGTACGATGTAAATGTTCTTTCGCCACAAACCGTTGTTGAGGTAATTAACCGGGTTAGTGATGCTATTTCTTTCTTCGTAGGTAACATAGCTACTGTTTCACTTCTTGTTGCTTCAATTGGGATTATTACAACCCTTTGGACCTCTGTTCTTGAAAGAATAAGGGAAATAGGTGTACTTAAATCTATAGGGTTTAAGGAGAAGGATATTCTTGTTCTTTTCTTAAATGAAGCCGCTATAATAGGTATGATTGGAGGAACATTAGGTTTAGTTTTCGGAGTAGTACTTGCTCACATTCTTATGTTAGTTATATCACCTGAATATGCATCTATTATAAAACCCATTTTTACAGTTGAAAGTTTTGCCTCAACATGGGTTCTCAGCGTAGGTTTAAGCATAATTGCCGGGCTTTACCCCGCTTGGAGAGCATCAAAACTAGACCCAGTAGCAGCGTTGAGACACGAATAAAATATAGAAACAAAGGCTCCGTCACAAATGCACAAATTATCCTTAACACAGCTGACCAAGGATTCAAGGTTACAATTAGTATAAATTTTTATCAACACTTTACGATAACATCTAGCAAAGAACATGTAAGTGGGTTTGAATA
>JAUQZC010000177.1 GCA_030587435.1 Candidatus Baldrarchaeota archaeon
GAATATTATTTTGCAATTTTAGCCTCTATAAAAAAATAAATTATTTATTAGTAGAGCACTAGAACTTTAATTTATTTCTCTGAAAGTCTTTTGGCCGCTAGCCCGATTATTTCAGCTGTTATTTTTAAAGAGTTGGGATCAATGTTCTCCGGAATGTCTAAATCAGTATGCCAATATGGATCGTCATATTTCCACAGCCAAGCGGCTGGAACATCGTTTACAAGAAACGGTGTTGCATCCGAGAGACCTAACATGCATACGGTATGTTTTACAACATAGTTTAAGTCTTTTGCAGCTTCTTCAAGTAACCTATTTATCTTTGGATCTGTTTTTATTGGTCCGGCATCGATCCAACTACCTTCAGTGACTATTCGTAAATGTCCGCCAAAACCAACTGCATCTAAGTTTATTACACCTATAACGTTTTTTAGGTCGTCCTTATGTTCTTCCACATATGTCCATGAACCAACACACCCAAGAACCTCTCCGACACCGAAAGAAACTACTTCAATCGTTGCGTCTGGCCTATACTTGGAAAATATTCTTGCCAATTCAAGTATTATTGCATTTCCAGAAGTATTGCCGCTAGCACCTTTCATAACATTTATTTAAACTTAAAGTGTTTCTGCGTTTTTTCCATTAAATCTTCACTGGTTAATCTTAGTGAGATGGGTGTTATAGAAATTGCTTTCTCGACTTTAATTATATATAGGTCTGTTTCCGTGTCCGTTGGCTCGTTTTCCATTCCAAAAATCCAATAATAAGGTATACCAAAAGGATCTACTCGCTGCTCGTACCTATTTATGTAACGTGAACGGCATGGCTTTGTAACTTTAATCGGAGTGTTCTCATCAGTATTGGAAGGGAAATTAATGTTCAGCAGGTCTACTCCCTCCGGCATACCCTTTTCAATGATTTCTGAAACTATTTCTCTAGCTCTTTCTGAGGCCTTTTTAAACAATTCTTGGTTAAGCGTTTCTGGCACCGCAAACCACTGGGACATTTCTGCTTCAAACGAAAATGCTATTGCAGGTACTCCGTAGATTGCTGCTTCTAAAACTCCCCCCAAAGTTCCACTAGTCAATATGGATTGCATACCAATATTTAACCCAATATTTATACCTGAAATCACAAGATCTGGAGGTTCTGAACACAACTCAGATAAGCCGAAAAGTATCGCATCAGCAGGAGTTCCAGAAATCGCATAGCCTTTAAAATTGTTTTCTAAAGTAAACTTGCATACTCTTATGGGTTTATGGAAGGTTAAACTTTTTCCTGCGCCGCTTTTCTGAGATTCTGGGGCAACAACTAGCACGTCGACAATTTTTATGAGTTCCTTATATAATGCTAATAGTCCAGGTGACCGTATGCCGTCATCATTTGTTAAGATCACTTTATACAACTTTTAACCCCCAGATGCTTAATAGCAACTAACTTCTGGTCTGGAATCCAATGTTTGCGGATTGGCAGTGTATTTCGCATGTACATTTAATTTACAATTGTACATGTGAAGTATTCCAAATAAATAAATTTGGAAAAACACTCTCGGAATAAAAGCATCTTAATTAATAAACTCAGAGTTTTTATAGCTAAAATTTTTAGATGGTGATTGTAGGTATTAATTTTTACCGGCTTTACCTTTCAAATGCAATATCAAATCTTGAATTTGATATTCCCAAGTTACCTATCTTTGGTGTCAAGCTGTACAGCAACCTAGGCCTCTTACAACACCTCCGAATTTTATTGCTAATTTAAGTTTTTAGTAGGTTGCACAAAACCTTAATACAGTTGTGTTTAAGTCTCTTAATTAGCAATTTGCCTATGGGAGGTTTGTTTTAAATTGAGTAAAAAGGATATTTCTCTTAACTTGTTTGTGTATCTCCTTCATCCTCGTAACACGGTGCTTGTTACAACGGTGAGTAGGGATGGGAAGCCTAATGTTCTTGCTGTTGCATGGATAACTCCTATAAGTGTGAATCCGCCTTACTTAGGGATAAGCGTAAAGCCTGGAAGATATTCGCATAAACTTCTACTGGAAACAGGTGAATTTGTAGTTAATGTACCAACCTTTGATCTTGCGGAAAAAGTTATGATATGTGGTAGAAAATCTGGAAGACAAGTAGACAAATTTAAAGAAGCGGGTTTAACAATTGAGGAAGCTAAAGTTGTTAAGGCACCTATCATAAAGGAATGTGTTGCTCATTTAGAGTGTAAAGTTGTCAACCGATTTGAAGTCGGCGACCACGATTTCTTCGTAGGTCAAGTTCTCGCCGCATATGTCTCAGAAGAACATTTTAAAGACCTTTACGATGTAAGAAAGCATAAAACGCTTTTGCATATAGGTAAAAACAAATTTACCACGACGGAAGACGCCTATAAGGAAATAAAAATATGAAGTTAGCAGCTTTCATAAAGTGGATAAGGAATTACGATGTCCATAATTTTTTCACTTTCCTTAACGTTTTATGTCGAATTACGTATTTTTGAAATTGGTTAGAAATTTCTTAATGTTATGAAACGTATAAAAGATGTTTGTGAAAAGTATGATTTGGTGGATAGATGTTGGAGACTGGTTCAGAGTATCCTAGGTATGTTACTCCTGGTTTTAAGCCGTTTGATCCAGTTAAGCTTGCAAAGGAAACTGAAAAGATCGTTACAAGGATTAGGAATGGTAGATGTGAGCGTAAGTATACTGCTTTTTATGCTACTGGTGTTTATGGTGGAATTGCTACAGGTTATGCGGTTGGTTGTTGTCTTAGGTGTGTTTTTTGCTGGGTTGGGTGGTCTAGAGATTTTCCAGAAAAGTTGGGGAGGTTTTATTCGCCGGAGCAGGCTTTTGAAAAGTTAAGGGAAGCTGCACATAAATATCGTGTTAATAAGCTTAGGATTTCTGGTGCTGAGCCGACTCTTGGAAAAGACCATTTACTGTCTCTTCTGGAATATGTTGAGGATTCTGAGTTTTCACTTTTTATTTTGGAGACTAATGGTATACTTTTTGGTGTTGATAAGGATTATGTTAGGAGAATTTCTAGGTTTGAGAAGGTTCATGTTAGGGTTTCACTTAAAGCTGGTACTCCTGAAGCTTTTACAAAGAAAACTGGTGCTGTTCCGGAGAGTTTTGAAATACCCTTTAAAGCTATTGAGAATCTTTTAGATTATGGAGTAAGTTTTCATGTGGCAGCGATGAGTTTGGATCCAAGGATAATGACTCCTGAAGAAAGAGCTAGCTTAATTAAAAGATTGGCTGAGATAGATGTAAATTTACTTTTAAACTTGGAAGAAGAAGTTGTAGATCCTTATGAAACAACTCTTGCAAGGCTTAAACTTGCTGGATTTAAGTTGAAGTGGCCTTTAAGAGAGGTATATACGCCGATCAGGGATATTGTTATGGAATCTGAAAAGGAGAAATAATAAGGATGGTTTTCAGTTCTAAGTTTATGTGTGTTTTGTTTTATTTTGGGTTATTCTTTGCGAGAAGGGGGTTCTTGTTTGTTTTATTCGTATTATTTTGATTTGTTCCGTATTGGGTTGCATTCCTTTTGAACAAATTTGTTTTGTAGAAAAGTTTTAATATGGGCTGCGACAATTTTAGTTATAATAAGTATTACTACCATAAAGTACAAGGACTTAGGTTAGTAATTGCGATGTCAACAAAATAGTTACCTTAGAAGGAGGAAAATTTTAGAGAGATTGAATTTAATGAAAGGTGCACTGACTTGCTGTCATTTAAGATTTTATTGATTGGCGAAAGCGGGGTTGGGAAAACAACACTTCTAAGAACGCTCAAATATGGCTATTTTACAAAATGTGGAGTTACGGTTGGTCTCGATTTCACTATACATCACATAAAAGTAGACGATGTTACATGTAAACTTGTTATTTGGGATTTTGGCGGTTACAGAAACTTTATGCGAATGTATTGGGAAAATCCTCACTTTGTAAGTGAAGCTCATGGCGCATTGCTAGCTTTTGATGTATCTTCTTATGAAACTTTTCTTGCTCTTGAAGAATGGCTTAGACTTGCCAAAAAATATAATTCAAGTGACTTACCAATTGTACTTGTGGGTATGAAAGCGGATTTGCCAAGAAACGTGCCAAGAGATGAAATTCTGAAATTTATGCAAGAAAATCAAATAGATGATTACATTGAAACATCAGCCCTAAATATGGTAAACATAGAAAAACCATTTGAAAGAATAGTTGAAATAATATTGAAAAAGAAAAACATTTTGAGAAAGAAAACTGATCAAAAAAGAGCCAAGGTGATTGAGCCAAGTAAATCCATAGCAATCTAGTATCAGCAAAATTTACGAGTAATGTTAAGAATCAGTTAATCAAAGAGGTGGTAAACATGATCTTAGAATATTATATTGTTGACATGAAGAATCGAAAGCTAGTTTACCATTATAAAAACCCTAACAGTAACTATCAGCCAGATGAAGATTACACATCTGAGTTTGCAACGGCAATAGCTAAAATCTCGTCTATGTTATCTCCTGACATGTCGGAGAAAATTCAGCGTATTCAAACTACGTCCTTTAAAATTTTTTTCGAAGTTATAAACGATCATGTATTCATGCTTGTTGCCTCAGCTGATCACGACGATTTAGAATTAAGTTACGCTCTTACGGAGTTAATGAATAATTCGTTACCTCTTCTTGAACGAGGTAAAATTAAGGAACTAAATGTGAGGGATGTTATTCTTCAGGGCAAAGTTAGGCTTGCAAATAGGCAAGTCTTATCGAAAATTATATTGCTTAGGTTTGGGGCTGTCATTAAGAGCTTAGAGAAATTAAAGAATGAAGTTAATATACTGTCTACAATGGGAGGTTACGATGCTTCAACCCTCGCAATGATTTCTTCCATGGTTCAACCAGTTGAACAAGCAGTCGACGAACTAAAAGAAGCATTAAAAAACCTACCATATGTAGAATAAGCAACCTAAGTCTCATGCCTCCTTTTCTATAAACCTATATAATGTCAGAAATACGGTAATAGTGAAAATGAGCTTATTGGAGTCTTTATTTTCTAAAGTAGATGAAATGAGCATTCTTAAGATTTACATTTAGTTCAAGTATCTTAATAAGGGGAAGTAATTTAGTTTAAAAGGGAGGTATAGTTTCATGGTTAAGCCAGTTAAGAAATTTGTGATTGATTTTTGGAAAACGGGTTTACATGGTGAGGAAATAGGTATTAGGCAGAAGGAACAGTATAGATCTAAAAGTAGGCATTTTACAATGGACATGGACATTATCGGAAAATATATTGAAGACGATAAGGGCATTGGGTTTGCAGCGATACGTGAAAAAGTTTGGAAAGGTGAAAAAGGCGAAGAACTAAACGGAAGGCTCGTGCTAAGACTTTTTACGGACGAAGGTAGATGGCTTGGAAGCATTGAAGAAGTTGTCATAGAGGAGCTTAAGAACAGTATAGGGTCAAACGACGTAATACCCGTGTTTGCAACAACAATACCGAATTACGACTACGTTCTCTGGATTGAGAAAGTTCATAGAAGACATGGATTTGGCGAAGTTTATGTTTTTAGTTATTTGTCGGAGAAAGAAGAAGAACCAGTAAGCGTGTTTAAAATCGACGAAAACAGATTGACTATTGGCAGTGATTGGGACGTCTATTACGGTCCAACCAAGCAAAAAGTAGCATTTATCGATAGTAAAAAGTTTAACATTGGAGGAAAGGTTGAGATAAACATTTATGACGAAGATTTTGCTAAAAATCGCATAGCAACTAAAGCGCTTGTACTTTTCGCATCAACCATAAAATATCACAACGATATTAAAGAAAGGATAAAGAAGAGAATTGAACTTATAAAGAAAGGAGAATGGTCATATAAGCCTGATAAAGGTGAAGCATGGCTATTAAGAAACCCCAGAAAATTCTTAATGTAAACTTTCACTATCTAGTTCTGTAAATTTTACACATATTTTATTCTACTGTAAAACAAACATTGTTTTAAAAGAAAGTGCGAGATTCGTTCCTAGTTTCTTAGTGTTTAATGATTTTTAAGTTTGGGTTTTAGAAGTTAGAATGTCAAGGCTGTTTTAAAAGCTTGTTATAGTACTTATAATAACAAATATAAATGTGAATAGCGCCTATTAATTTACGTGGTATCTCCTATTTTACGGGAGTTGATTAAAATATGGTTAAAGCTGTTCTAGGATGCCCAAAAGAGTTATTAAAACCACTCAGTAAAGGTGGTTTCTCACTTCTGATTAAGGGTCAAGCGGGAACAGGTAAAACTACGCTGACTTTCGAGATATTAAACAATATGTCAAAACTTGGATCTGTACTCTATATCTCTACTCGTGTTTCGCCAAAATTTCTTTATGAGAAATTTCCTTGGATTAAAAACGAGTTACCTAAAGGATGCATAATGGATGCAAGAGTAACGCGAATACCGCAGGATACGCCCAGTAATCTTGTATTTAAGTATATTAATGAGATGGATATCATTAGAAATCTTCACAGTAGAATTGAAGAGTCTGGAGAGGAATTAGTGACCATTGCAATTGATAGTTTAGATGCTTTAAAAATGAATTTAGGTCTTCCAAAGGAAAACTTTGATTTGGAAACAACACTAGTTAGTATGGCATCTAAAGAAAAGGTAAATTTCATTTTGGTTTCTGAAAGAAGTGAAAACACCATGTTAGACTATATTGTTGATGGTATTGTAACCTTAGCAAGGGAGATCGTAAATAATTGTCTTGTAAGAAAACTGTATCTAGAGAAAATTAGGGGAGTGGAGATAGATAATCCCGTTATATTGTATACCTTAAAAGATGCTAGATTTACTCATTTTGAAAGCAGCTATATTCCATATCCAAGTAGGTTTGAGAGCCCTCCATTGATTACCTCTGAAGGAAAAATCTCAACAGGAATGCCGAGTTTTGATAAATTGTTCGGTGGAGGACTTAAACCAGAAGGAAGTATTCATCTTTTGGAAGTAGGTAGCGAAGTGGGTTCATACTATTTTTGGCTTATATATCCGCTTGTAATAAGTTTACTGCGTCAAGGGATTCCAGTCGTTTATGTACCGTCTGCAGGAGAAACTGTTAAAGATACTGAGGTTTGGGTTACCTCTTTCGTGGATAAAGGCCTTTATGAACAGTTTATGAAATTCGAGGAGATAAGCGGAAGTATAGAAGAAGGTTTTTCCGTTCCTAAGCGATCTTTAGGAGATGCTATTGGAATCGTTCAGAAAATTATGAGCGATATAGATGAGATTAGAGATGTAACTGGAAGCCCGATTGTCGCTTTAATTGTTAGTGCTGACATTATAGAATATGTTTATGGCGTTGATTTAGCTTCTCAAATTTTGAACATTTTAACCATCTACTCGAAAAAGGAAAACGTTATGGAGTTTGTTATTGTTAAATACGGTCAACCGGAAATTATTACACGTTTAAGTCATATGGCTTCAACACATTTCATGCTTGAAAATCTTAATGGTATAATTTTGCTACGTGGAAAAATACCTAAGACAGGAATGTATGCTGTTACAGTTAGTACTTCAAAAGGCTACATTGATACAAATCTTGTACCAATCCGATGAGGGAAAGGAATGGTAGAATCTAGAGTTTACTTGTATAAAATTGTTTTGCTTGGAGACGGTATGGTTGGGAAAACTACTTTACGGCGAGTTTTTATGGGGGAAGGGTTTAGAGAAACCTACATGATGACTTTTGGCTGTGATTTCGCAGTTAAAGATGTCATTTTAGAAAACGATGTAAAAATTCGCCTTCAAATATGGGATTTAGCTGGTCAACCCTCATTTGAAAAAATTAGGAAAAGCTACTACAAGGGTTCAAAAGGAGCCATATTAGTGTATGATACAACAAGAAAAGAGACTTTAGAACATGTACCTTTATGGGTAAAAGAACTGCTTTCCAACACTGGGAACAGAGAGATTCCAATAGTACTTGTAGGAAATAAAATAGATCTCAGAACCGGGAAAGAACCTCACGTTTCCACAGAAGAAGGACTAAAGATGATGAAATTTCTTCAAGAAAATTTCGGGCTTAATGTTCTTTTTATCGAAACCTCTGCAAAAACTGGTGAAAACGTGGATACTGCATTTAAGATATTAGCCGGGGAAATACTTCAAAGACATAAACAATGTACCAAGTAATATTTGCTCTCGCCTTAAATTTAATTCTATTGTCGTTGCTAATGACAGCTCAAAGTTTAAATATTTGCTTCTGGTTATCCTTATTACTTAATGGACAACCTTGGGAGGTTAAGAATTCGTGGCTGCAAGAACTATTTTCAACATAATTAAAGCGCTCGTAATATTGTTTGGTATAAGTGTTTCTGCTCTTTCAACTATAATGACATACGATGCTGCAAGCCTTAATATAGGTCTTAAAGATGCTGCAAGTTCTGTTGTATTTCACCCTGAACCGACAACGGTAGCAGTAACTGCGGAGATAACAATAGAACACAGAGGACTCCTATTTTCGTTTTCAAATATGAACGTTGTTGTACATATTTATTCAGATGCTGTACCCGATGGGCCTGTTGCTTTGGATAAAGAAATTTTCACGATAAATCCTGGTGAAAGAAAAACTTTAACATTTGATTTTGAAATAGAACGTTCAATTTTTAACGTTACAAGTGAGTGGACCATTGTTATCAATGTTGACGGGGTTATGTCTCTCATGGACAAAAACTTCGTGTCTTTTACTCTCAACTACACCGAAACGGTTTAGGAGGAGGAACAAATGGGAGTTAAGAGCGGAATCATAAGATTTATATATTATTTCATCACTTGGGGCTATCTCCCAACGCTTGGAAATGATGTTGCAAAACATTATGGCATATACCTTTTGTTGTTTGACAAAGAAATGATTATGACGATAGGTTTCGTTGTAGCCGCATTAGCGGCTATTGAAAAAACTTTTGAAGACACTAAGCCAGCTATTAGCGGCGTTTCCGGAATACTTCGAAACATCGTAGTGCTTTGGTACTTTTTCAAATTTTTGGAAATGATTACTCTCATCCGGCTACCAGCTTTGAACGTTAGCATTAGCGTTTCCTACAATCTTATAAAAGATCTTATAGTAGCATCTATCCTCTTAACGATCTTTAAACATGTAATACAAGTTGCATTTAGCAAATACCTAGTGAAGACACCTACGACATAAAACGTACACTGCACCTCATTCCTAATCGTAAGATCCGTTAAAAATAGAAAAATCTAAGATAATGTTATTTCGTTGCTGTAGTTATTTTCACGTCTTTCACTGCAACGTACGGGGTTATTACTGGAGTTTCTATTTCCCACCAGTGAACTTGCTCTACCTCCTTTGTAAACCCTGAAATACTGTTGAAAAGTTTTAGAATATTATCTGAGACTCTGATTCCTCGAATTGCACTTTTTATTTCGCCGTTTTCAATTAGAAATATTCCGTCACGGGGTATCGTTGAGAAGTCTCCAGTTCTATAGTTTTGGAACCGCGTATACCATGTGTTTTCAATTAGGATACCGTTTTTTACATCTTCTAACAGTTCATTAAATGTGCGGTTTCCAGGTTCAAACATAATATTCCACGCGTGAGGTACTATCCAACCAGCATTCCCGGTGGTTTTTGTCTTAAATTTCTTGGCAGTTTTTACATTATGTAGAAAAGTTTCTACGACGCCGTTCTTTACAAGTTCATTTCGCCTTGTAGGAACTCCTTCATCATCAAATGGACGAGAATTATAACCATTAGGTAGATGTGGATCATCCACTATTGTAACCTCTTCGGGCGCTACCTGCTGGTTTAACTTATCTGCTAGAGGGCTTAAACCACTTTCTACATAAAATGCTGAAAAAGCCATGGATGCAAAGTCGAGAAGATTCGCAAAACTATATGGACCAAATATAACATTATATGTTCCAGGTTTACCTGAGGCTGGGTTTAAAGACATTTTTGAAGTCTCACCAGCCTTTTCACCTGCTTTCGACGGATTAAATTTACCTAGGGTGCGGGACACTGAAAGACCCATTCCCTGTGCTACTCCTTCATCATCAGCAAAAGACCTTACAGTTATTTCGATTCTTGTTCCTTTATCCTTGGCTTCCACATTTCTAGATGTAACAAGTACTGTTTCATTATATTCTGAGTAAAGTGTGCCAGCTACTCGTTTTCCTCCAGCATTTAAAGCAGAGTTTATCGCTTCTTCAGCGAAGTCTACTATTTCCTCTCCAAGTTGATCAATTTTTGGATCATAAGTATCAGAGAGACTTTTATAGGTGAACGGCCCCTCTGGCAACTTTTCGTAGCCTTCAACTTCTCTTGTTATTTTTATTACGTGTAAGAGCTTGTTTAAGTTTTCTTTAAGCGAATTTTTCTCCATGTTCGTTACTTCGCACATCGCAATTCTCCTGTCCTTAGCCACGTACACTTTAATTGCAATATCATCCCAGGTTTTTGTTACTGTTATTTGATTGTTAGAAAATCTTACCTGTCTCTTCACTGTTTTATTAACGAGCGTGGCTATTTCATCAACGCCTAGTTTAAGCCCTTCCTTGACAATAAAATTAGCTAAATCGTAAATATCTACTTCTACCATTTATTAACCTCCAAGTCTAATTTTTCTTAACCTTGCGGGTGGGCCTCCATGCCATACTGGTGCTCCTTGACCTGGATCTCCTTTACCGCATATGGCTGCTTCAAACTCCATTAGTTCGGCTTTTCCTATGGCATCGATACTGCTCCAGAAGGCTGGAGTTGTTATTTCAAGAATAGGGTTTTTTACAAGATGTTTTATTTCACCTTTTTCGATTAAATAGGCTTCCTTACCTATGTATCTTTGATTAAATCTACGGTCATCTATGTTCCATTCACCAAAGGTTTTCATATATATGCCCAACTTTATGTCCTCTATAAGTTCCTCGAAGGAATAGTCTCCTGGCTCAAGATAGGTGTTCGCCATTCTTACGATAGGTTCACGATTATAGCCTATAGCTCTTGCAGCAGCATTACTTTGAACTCCAAACTCACCTGCAGTTTCCCTATTATGTAAAAACTCGTTAATAACTCCATTTTTGATGAGATATCTCTTCCTAGCTGGTACTCCTTCATCATCATACCTATAATATCCGTAGGAATAAGGGATTGTCGGGTCGTCGACTACATTTACTATTTCACTGCCGATTTTTTGACCTAGCATCTCTTTTTTAACAAAACTTTCTCCTGCCTGTGCTGCTTCTCTCCCCAAAATTCTGTCTGCCTCATACGGGTGCCCTACAGATTCATGACAAGCTATACCAACGATTTGAGGCCCTAAAACTATATCGATTTCCTCTGCTACAGGTTTTTTTGCTTCTCTCAATATTTTAACTAAAATTTCTGTGAGTTCTGCACATTTTTTAGGTAAATTCCATTCTTCCAGTACTTCAAATCCTTTTGTAGCTCCCACGTCTATATATTGCTGCTCAAAACCTCCTGAAGAAGGTTCGACAACAGTTATTACCGCAAAACCTGAAACCCCTACGATTTCCCCCCTGACCTTAGTTCCTTCACTATTTACATAGTACTTGTAGATATAAGTGTCGCTTAACTGTATGAGCCTGCCGGGAACCATTGCCTTCAAACGCTTTCCTGTTTCAAGAATACTTTTATCAACATCTAGAAGTGCTTCCAACTTTTCTTCAGGAGATATATCTAATGGATTTTGTTTAAATATTGTTCTCCACGATCCCATTATGGTTTTTTCCTCTGAAAGGACAATAGGTTTCTTTCTAGTTTTTGAAGATTTTTTTGCCATTTTTACGGCTTCTTCAACTTTTTCCTTTACAAGTTCCTTTGAAAAACGATTTAGACTTGTGAAGCTCATGCCTCCATCAACTAAAACTCTTATGCCGATACCAAAAAAAGATTCTATTCCAGATACCTCTGGTACACCGTTTTTTAACAGAAAAACATTGCTTAAAGTTTTTTGAAGCCTAGCTTCGACATAATCAGCGCCAAGCTTTTCACCCATCTCAACTGCATATTCAACTAAATCCTCATGTTCCAAGAACAGTCCTCCCTCAAAAATTAACATCACAATCTCGTAGCAGTTGTTAAGTTAAGTAATGTGAACAGTATATTTTAAATTTTGGTTAAACAAGGTTTTAAATCAAATAAACTTGCTTTACATGAGCAGAATTTTACATAATGACAACCATAAACAACATTTGAAAGAATTACAGCAACACAAGCTTTGTAATACGAAAGTAAAAAATTGATATAACCCACAAAGCCATGTCATACTAAAGTCCCTAACAAAGAAAAATGTTTGATTTCTGCTTATAAGTCTAGTTATGTCTTCTAAAATTTTGGTACCATTTTAAAACCTATAAGATAACAAAACGACGATAATGAAAATTTGGTGGAAGAAAAACATTCAATCCACAATATGATGGCCAGTAGTTATTGGGGTTCAAACAGCACTTAGAATCGAGCAGTTATCATCCACCATAAAATAACCGTAAAGACGCATCCACGACGTGTAATTCTTTTACTGATTTTAGAGCATTGAGAAATTTTTCAACATCGATTTACTATTTGAATATGCGCCACTAATAGTATTGGTAGCCCAAATCACTCTATTTCCATTCCATCAACGGTAGGCTAAAAACGTTAAATTAGAATTTAGTTAGATTTAGATATGTCTCTATTCGGCTGAGTTAAGTATAAATGGGATACCAGCTATTGTTAAATTTTGAAGGTGATTTTAGTTGGCTGAGTGTCCAGTGTGTGGTAATCCGATTCCATTCCAGAAATATGTATTATTAACTAATTGGAGTACGATTACTTGCCCTAAATGTGGCAGCCGTCTTAAAGCTAATCGAAAGATTAACTCTCTCATCGGAGGTATTGGAGGGGGTACAGGAGCCATAATAGGTACATGGCTCATTAGAACTTTTTCTCTTTATGCATGGATTTCTTTAATAACTTGGATTACAGCTGTTATCCTAGCTATGAGGCTCCTAACAAAACTGGAGTTAGCTGAGACCACGTGAAATGTAATGTACCTGCACAAAGATTACGGAGCTAATATATCTGGTAGGAGAAAACGCAAACTTAAAACTAAGTAATGATTGTGGGTTCAGATAGTTGACGCCGAAATCGTGATGTAATTCATTGTTCACTATTGTTTTGTTGGTTTGAATATTGGTGCTTTTCTGTCGAAGAATGGGTTTTTCCCTAGTGACGCTAATGGTATTGCCATCACTACGTCGCTTTCAAGGTATTTTAGTTTTCTTGCTGCGGTTCCTGCTCTGAACATTATTCTGTTGTCCACGTTTAGTAGGCTTGCTGTTCTCACTGCTGATCCTATTGCTATTCCTAGGTCTAAAATTTTGAACATGCAGTTTGGTCCTTTAAAGTGTTCATAGTCTTTTCTCTCAGCGTTTTTGAATTCTTTACATGTTTCGAAGCCACATGCGCCGCAGTTTATCCATAGGGGGTTTCCGCCATTAACTCCTATTAGGAGTACTGCCTGGGCCTTTTTTACGCTTTCTGCATCTCTTTTAAAGAATATATCGTTTTTTTCTTCAGCTATTTCGAGCATTTTCTCTACTAATGCGTCTTTTTCAGCTCCGTAGACTAGTGCTATTTCTATGTCGTCTATTCCAGCTGATTTGGGTGCAGTTCTAGCACTATTTACCATAAGTTTTGCAGCCTCAATAACGGCTTCTGCTTCAAAACCTTTACCTTTAATAACTGGTATATTAGCCACCTCCCAACCGATTGGAACAAATAAGTTGAAAAAAGTAGGTTGTTAAAGTATAAATTTCTTTGGTAAAATGGGGGTTTGTTTGAGACATCAGGTTTATTGCTGATTAAGTTTTAAATACCTCAAAAGATTTCAAGTATTATTGTAGTTGTTAAGCTAATCAACTTGGTTAGGATGTGAGATTTAAAGGTGGTAAATTCAGAAGACACTAATAGTTCTATTCATATCTATTCGAGGTTTTTTGACAAAATTATGAAAGGTCGCTTTGTTTTTACGTTTGAGGTTAGTTGTTTAAAAGGTTTTACTATTAGAAGTATTTTAAAGAAAGTCGAAAAAAATAAAAAGTTTTTTGATGCTTTTGTTGTTCCAGATAATCCTTTTGCAAAAGTTTTTCCTCATCCATTAGCCTTATGTGACAAGATTCAGAAAGAAAGTGGTGCAGAAACTGTTATGACTATTTGTTGCCGAGATAAAAATAGGCTTGCTATTCAATCAGAGGTTTTGGGGGCTGAATTACTGAATATTCGCAATATAGTTGTTGTGACTGGTGACCCGCTTTCGGAAAGCGATGGAATTAAAAATGTTTTTGATGTAAATTCTATTCAGGCTATAAAAATGATTAAAAATATGACTGTTCAAGGAAATATTTCAAATGAATTGGAGATAGGAGAGAGATTAAAGCTGCATGTGGGCGCCGTGGTTAATTTATCTGGTAGGAACTTGGAAGAGGAGGTTGAAAGATTTTTCATGAAGGTTGATGCAGGCGCAGAATACGCTTTTACCCAAATTGTTTTTAATCCAGATTTACTAGTAGAATTTAAGGATAATGTGGGTAAAATTCCAATCCCAATTATTGTAAGCATTTACCCGGTTATATCTTGGGAGCAAATATGTTTCTTAACATCTTTTTCAAGTTTTGAAATTCCTCTTCAAACGATTGCATATTTTAGGCAAAAGAAGAGAGATGTCGATATGGGGGTTAAAGAAGCTTTGAACGTTGCTTTTAAGGCGAAAGAACTCGGCTTTAATGGGGTACATATTGTTTGCAAAAATGTTAATCTTACGGTAAAACTTGTTAAGAGGTTAAAGGAGGAGGTTAGCTAGGTGAAACTTCTTACAACCGTTATAGGAAGTTATCCCGCAAAACCGAAAGAAGGAGACGTAGATCCCTTTTTACACGCTATCAAAATTGCTGTGGACGATCAGCTTGAAGCCGGTGTCGATCTTATTTCCGATGGGCAAACAAGGTACGACATGATAAGATATTTCACGCTGCATCTGCCTGGCTTTGAAGTCAAAGGTGAAAAAAGCTACATTATTAACAGAATACTACCCTCAGAAGAACCGTTTCTGATCAATGACATAAAGTGGGTTAAAAGCTACGTGGGAGAAAGAGCCAAGATTAAAGGTATATTAACTGGACCTATAACCCTTGTCTTTTCAACATCAATTGGGAAGACTTCTCCTTACTCTGGTTATAGAGATGAAAAATTGTACATGGATGTTGCTGAAGCACTTGCCGTAGAAGCTGAAAGACTCGAAAAAGCCGGTGTGGATGCTATACAAATAGATGAACCCATGTATTCGGTTACTCCTTTCCCCACAGATCTAGCTAAAAAAGCTGTTGAGAGAATAGCTTTAAGCGTCAAGGTTCCAGTTGCTTTACATGTATGTGGAAACATAAAGAAAATTTTTAATACTCTTTTAGATTTTGAGGGAGTGAGTATTTTGAGCCATGCTTTTGCAGCTTACCCCGAAAACTTTGAAGTAGTGTCAAGGGCAAGGCTTGAAGACCACGGTAAAAAACTCGGGATCGGGTGTGTTAGAACCGATGTAAACAGGGTTGAAGACTTTGAGCACATCCTAAGAATATTAAGAAAAGCCGTAGTGAAACTTGGAATAGAAAACATAGTTGTCCACCCTGACTGTGGGCTGAGAATATTGGATAGAGAAGTTGCAAAAGAAAAGCTAAAACTCATGGTTAAAGCAGCGAGACGGATAGCGGAGGAAGAACTTTGATTCAAAAGTTTCCAGTTGAACAGAAGGTTTATGAAATAGGTGGAGTAAAGTTTGGAGGCCAACCTGGAGAATATCCACCTGTATTGATTGGAAGCATATTTTTTAAAGGTCACAAAATAGTTTTTGACTCCAAAAAAGGAGTATTTGATAAAGCTAAAGCTAAAAAGTTAGTTGAAAATCAAGAGAAATGTTCCAGCGAAACGGGTTGCCCTCACGCTGTTGACGTTATTGCTGAAACACCGGAAGCTATGAAAAACTACCTATCTTTTATATTTGAGATAACTGATGCACCTATTTTAGTTGATTCCCCGGATTTTAACACTATAATTGAAGGTTGTAGGTTTGCGATAGAAATAGGGGAAAAGGACAGAATCATCTACAATTCTTTAGGTCCGCGAGTAAAAGAGGAAGAACTCAAAGAAATACAAGATCTTGGCATTAATGCAGCCGTTTTGCTTGCTTTAAACACTTCAAATCCTTTTCCAGACGGTACACTTAAAATACTTGAGGAAACATTACTTCCAAAAGTTGCAAAAGCTGGAATCACTAAGCCATTAATAGATACTCCCATTTTGGATCTTTTAACTACTTCACTTGCGATAAAAGCTATAGATAAGGTGAAGAGCAAACTGGGTCTTCCATGTGGCTGTGCTCCATGTAACGCCTCTTTTACATCACGTAAAATTTGGCCCTTCAAACGTGGCTCCTTTAGAACTTTTCACACAGCTATAATAACAGCAATTCAGTTATCTGGAGCAAACTTCATTATATATGGTCCAATTAGATATGCTCCCTACGTGTTCCCCGCATGTGCTGCAATAGAATCTCTAATAAGCTATGGATTAAGATTTGAAGGAATAAAGACAAAAACCGATATTCACCCATTAAAAATATTCGTCCAAAAACTCAGAAAAAGAATTTGAATTCGTGGTTACCGCATAAACAGTTACTTAGCCTTGTCTTTAATTATTTTTCTGAATAGCTCTTTCAATTTTCCCAGATTTATAAGGTGCTGTTTCATTTGATGGCATGTTTAAGCATCCCCTAAAATATAGGTATAATAAGTAAACTATAAGCAAAGGAAGCTCGTAGAAAACAATGGGAGACCAGTCGAAAACTACTATTTCCATAAAACTGTCCTCTTCAGGATTAACATCGAGAGGTTGAAAGGATTCATGTAGTATCCGATTGTTTTTCATGAAAGCGTAGTATTCAAACCAAACTTGTAAAAAGGCATGCTTTATTGGGGCGAAAGCATAAAATAATTCGTTTCTAAATTCTTTAAGATCGCTGTAAGATAACATAGCCATTAAATATTGCAATTTCAATGGAACGAAAATCTACGAGATTACGATCAACAGAGAATTTTATTAATAAGGAATGAAAATTACGAATGAGAAACCTGTTTAAGTTATGAGGTGGAGGTTTTAATTTGCCTAAAAAAGAGAAAATGAAAGAACTTGCTAAAAGAATTCGAGAAATTGTTGGCGAGAAGCATGTTTCTGATAGTTTAGATGTGCTTATTGCTTATAGTGTAACCGCTTCTATAGGTTTTGATTCCTATATGCCTGATCTCGTTGTAAAACCTGGTAGTACGGAGGAGGTTGCAGAGATTGTTAAGTTGGCGAACGAATATAAAATTCCAATTATTCCTCGTGGAGGAGGGACAGGGCTTCAAGCAGAGGCATTGGCGAGGAGAGGAGGAATAATTTTAGATTTAACTAGAATGGATAAGATATTGGACATCAATGAGGAGAATTTGTCAGTTACGGTTGAGGCTGGTGTAACCTTTGGGAAATTAGATAAAGCTTTAATGGAGAAAGGTTTGTGGTTTCCCATTTATCCTGAAAGCTCTCTTTCAGCCACTATAGCTGGAAATGTTGCGGTGAATGGTGCGGGACCTGGTTCAGCTCTTTACGGTTGTATTGGCGAGCAGATCTTGGGTTTAAAGGTTGTTTTACCTACGGGTGAGATAATTACTACTGGTAGTATGGCAAATCCCAATTCACCTGGACACTATTTGAGGTATGCTTTTGGACCTGACATTACTGGTCTCTTTATAGGTTCCCTTGGAGCTTTTGGAATAATCACAGAGGTTGCTTTGAAAATTTATAAGCGTCCAGAAGAGTTTAAACATGTAACTTATGGTTTTGAAGAGGCTAAGGGGGCAATGGAGTTCTTAAGGCAACTTTTACTCAACAATATATCTGTTCTTCACGCATGTATTTATGAAGGGGATATTCTTACTTTCTTTATTGAGCTTCTCGGCGAGGAATATGGTATACCTAAAGTAGAGTGGCCCCCATACGTTGTATCGCTAACAATAGGAGGGCGCAAGGACATCGTCGAACATGACTTTGAATTGATGGAGTCTATTGCTGCTCATATAGGTGGAAGAAACTTAGATGTACCGCAGTTTCCCAGGGGAGAGTGGACGGATAGGATGCGTGTATATGCGAAGGCAAGTTACATGCATCCATTTTACTGGAGGATACTTTACCACCATGCTCCGATTATGAGGTGGAATAAAGCTGCAGAAACTATTCGAGAAGTTTTGGAGAAATATGGTTTGCTGGGACATACTTCTGGTCTTATGTCAGGAAGATCTTACAACTTTTACCCGCATCTATACTTTTATGTCGACGACAAAGAAGCTTTTGAAAAAGTTAAGCAGGCTCATGCAGAACTTGCCAGCAAACTTTTAAAGATCGGATGTGTGCCTTTTAAGCTTGCACCATACTGGATTGGAGAAATAAAGAAACTAAGAGAATATTATGGTTTTTTGCGCAGGATTAAGCGAGTTTTAGATCCAAATAACATTATGAATCCAGGTGTTTTTCTGGAGGACTGAACATGAAACTTGAAGAGTTAATTTCCGAATTGTTGATGTGCCGTAGATGCGGTTTATGCAGAAACCCCATAGACGTAGAACATGGTATTGATGGTGCTTGCCCAGTTTGGAGAAATTCTACGGGTTTTGAGACCGATTTTGCGAGGGGGAAAATACAGGTAGCTTTGGCTCTTCTTCAAGGAAACCTGGATGTTAGTCCAGAGATGGCTAAAAGCTTGTATAGATGTACATTGTGCGATAATTGTAGCGCAATTTGTCCCGCAGGGCTGGAAATAGCGAAATTACTTGAGAAAGTTAGGGAATTCGTTAGCAGTAAAGTTTACGTGTCTGAGAAACACGCAGCAATTGTTGAAAGTATAGAGAAATACGGTAATCCTTACTTAACTTCTCCCGAAAAAAGATTTGAGTGGCTAGGAGAAGATTTATCGAAGATGCCTGATGAGGCTGAAACTGTTTATTTTGTTGGCTGTACAACTTCCCTTAGAACACCTGAAATTGCTAAGGCAACAATAAAAATATTAGAATCAACAAACACGGATTTCACAGTTCTTAAGAACGAGTGGTGTTGCGGCTCAATACTTTTACGTGTAGGTTTTCGAAACGAAGCTATTAAAGCTGCGGAAAAAGTGGTTAAAGCCGTTGAAAATACCGGGGCAAAAACTGTGATTACTAGCTGTGCAGGGTGTTTTCACGCACTTAAATACGATTATCCAGAACTTCTGGGCGATATAGGTTTTGAAGTACTTCATACGGTGCAGTTCATTGATAAGCTTCTAAAAGAAGGGAAACTAAGGTTAAATAAATTGTCTGAACGTATAAAAGTTACATATCATGATCCATGTCACTTAGGTAGACATGGACTAGTTTACGAGGAACCTAGAGATGTTCTAAAGCAGATTTCAAATTTGGAACTTGTGGAAATGGTCCCTAATCGGCAGTTTTCTATGTGTTGTGGTGCAGGTGGGGGATTAAAACTTTTGGAAGGAGAACTTGCGGTGAAAATTGCTTCAGAGAAAATAAAGAAAGTATTAGGGATGAATGTTGATGCTTTGGTGAGTGCATGTCCCTTCTGTAAGTACAATTTTATAGAGGCTGTAAGTAGAGAAAGAACGAATCTTAAAGTGTATGATATAGTGGAACTGGTTGTTAAAGCAATAGGATAACATATGCAAGCCAAAATTTCCATTAAATGTTTAAAATATGATTGTGTGATTGTTATGTCGACATCTGTGAAAATAAATTTGGAAAGTAAGAAAAAGCTGGAAGAACTTCAAGCAATGTTAACTTTGAAATTAGGTCGCAAGATTCCTCAACACGAAATATTAGATGCACTTATAAAATTAGGTTCCTCCAAAGTCGATGAGTCGGTTAAACACTTCTCTGGAGTCGAGTTACCACCGTCACCAGAAAAATAGCGAAAATTTTATCTCTCCCACATGACCGGGGAATTAAAACTTCCGAAGAGGATATAAATAAAATCCTATACGAAAAGAAAGACTAATTATGAGTATATTCGTCGACACCGGCATTTTTATAGCTTTTTAACAAGAAGATAAAAGACACAAACGGGCCGTAGAGTTGTTAAGAAAAGCGATGTCTGGAGACTTTGGAACCGTTCTCGGATAGTTAACATTTTATTGCTATACGTTCCACTTTGCTTTTGAAGAGGTCATGGGTGGCTTTCGGGGAACGGTAAAGCACCCACATGGAAGATTTCAAACCAATATTCCAAGCAGCAACCAAACATCTATCTGCCTCAAACCACATTTCTTACAGCGATACTGGTTGTTCTTTTGTAAGCCATGAAGTCAAGCAACTAGCCGTAAGTAAAGCTACTTGAACCAATAGAACAAAATATGTTGATGATACAGTAAATTGGTAATGGGAGTAAAACTGAGCTAATCCAAGAGAGTACTGAACAGCATAGCCACATGCAACAGTATAAAGAATTCTCTTAAGAATAAGAATACTTCGACCATACTTTAGATTACTGTAAACCGCAACCACAAGAGAAAATACGGTAAGCAAGAATAAATTTCCGGAAGCCAAAGACCAAGCCCACCGTTATTCTTCATTCCCATCACCAGTAAACATAGACTTTAAATGATACAGCCATCTGATCGATTGGATTATAAGACTAAAGAAATTGTAGGAAAAGCCACGGTACTGTACTTGTTAAATCAACTATTTCCGATGTCCAAAGCTTAAGCTTACCACTCCACAAAGTCCTCACCAGCAGCTACTAATAGACGCAGACTATAAAGGTTGTTAGGATCTATTGTGCTGGTTGTTCTTTTGTAAGCCATACAGCCATAAAGCTAAGTGTAAGTAAGATGAATTGTAGTATTAGCATGGGATATCCCAGACCGTAGGAGAACTTCACAACCTCTGGATTTGTTAATCTTTCGTAGGTAGCGATGAAAAATTCCAAAACCTCGTATCCCACGTATTGTATGCCGAAGCCAAACGTAATGGTGTAAAGAATCCTTTTAACAATAAGAATGTTACTGCCAAGCTTCAAATTGCTATAAACTCCAACTAGAAGTGAAATAAGCGTAAGCGTGAATAGTAATTCGGAGACTGTGAGAACTGATGGCGTTGATTGCACATGCCTCCAACCTTCAACATAAACCATGTAAATGTATGCCTGGAATTTTTCTGAGAAATAGGTCATAAGAAAACATGGAACCATGCTCAGAACCGCAAAAATTTCCGGAGACCAAAGGCTAACTCTGTACCCATCCATGTCCATCACCAGTAAACATAGACTTTAAATGAAACCGTCAACCAGTTAGTTGACCTTGGGAAATATAATCCAAACCAATAGTTAAAGTACCGCCAATCAAATTTAAACTTCACGTAACATGTATGATAGCCTTGAGAAACACATGCACGAGCATGTACCAAGATGAAAGCATACCAAAAGCGTTGTTGGATGATCTATGGTCTGCTAAATCTGGATGGTATCCAAAATCCACCACATTTGAATCCAAAGATCTATTTTTTCTAATCAATGTAAGCATGTTCATAAAGGTCACGTCCAACTTCTACATCTACTTTATGTGGGTCGTAGCTTACGGTTACTGAGCAACTAACTCCACCATAGCCCACGGTTACTGTAAAGCTATAGCCTACTTCACCTGCTGAAGTACCTGGTGTTGGCGAACCGAAATCTATATCATCGTCTCCGGCCCATACCTTTGCGTAAAGTATTGTTAATTCTTCGTTTGGGTCTACAGTAGGATCGTTGATATCGTCGGGGATTGGATCGTAGTAGGGTCTATCCAAACAGGGAACCATACTGTTATAATTCCTTCCTCCCTCTTGACGACACCAGAGAACTCTTTAATTACGTACTCGTTTTTGAGATGGATATCAGTTTTGATGTAGGTATTGTTGCTGTGTATTTTACGTCGTTGAGTATAACGTTTACATACAATATTTGCCCAAGCATGTTTTAAATTGACTTTTGCGTCTCCAATTTTCTTGAATGATACTGAATCATATTTTATGCCGGTAAATTTGTAGTGATAGCTGTTTTGGGGGGAAACGCGTAGGCTGTTGGTGTCGACATTACTAAGAACGGTACTATAAATAATATTAGTGCTATAGCTTTTAGGTAGGTTTTCAGTTCTCCACCCTTCCTCGTTATCTTTATAATTTTTTGACGAAGCCATACATATTGCGGTTCTGTTTTGCTTGGCGCCGTAGGTTGTTGACTTTGGCTTTAATGTCTTGTGACGATTTAAAGACGTGCACCTTGAATTTATATTTTAATATTTCAATTATTAGTTTAAGTTGGATAGGTTTGTCTTAATGCAGAGCGTTATTAGTGTAGGAGGGACTTTATGGATAATGTGCGTGTTGTTATTTATGGTGTTGGAGCCATAGGGACTCGTATCGCTAAATTTGTACTTGGAAAAAAGGGTATTGAGATTGTTGGAGCCATAGATGTTTCTTCTGAGAAAGTTGGCAAAGATCTTGGAGAAATTTTAGGTTTAGAGGAAAAACTCGGTGTCGTAGTGTCTAGTGACGTTTCTTCAGTTTTCTCCGAGAATAAGCCAGATGTGACATTGCATGCCACCGGCTCTTACTTAGACAAGGTATATCCTCAAATAGCTCAAGCTGTTAAAGCTGGCTCAAGTGTTATTTCTACGTGTGAAACTTTGGCTTATCCATATTACAGATATCCAGAGCTTAGTGAAAAACTGGATAAGTTGGCTAGGGAGCATGGTGTGACGGTGCTGGGAAGCGGCGTGAATCCTGGTTTCATATATGATACTTTAGTCGCTACTTTAACTGGTGTTTGTGAAACTGTTGAAAAAATAAGAGCAGTGAGATCTCTTGACGCTGCGAAACGTAGATATCCTTTCCAGAAGAAAATTGGTTTAGGCCTTAGTCCGGAAGAATTTAAACGTAAACTTGATGCCGGGGAGATTACTGCTCACGTAGGTTATGCTGAGTCAATAATGTTAGTTGCTAAGGCTTTAGGGTGGAGAATTGACAATGTTGAGGAAATTCAAGAGCCAGTGATTGCAGAAAAAGATTTAGAGACCCAATACTTTAAGGTTAAGCCTGGAGAAGTAGCTGGAGTGCATGGGTTTGGAATAGGCTATATGAATGGAAAAGAAGTTATAAGAGTGGAACTTGTAGCTGCTGTGGGAGCTGAAGATTATGAAGAAATCATAATAGAAGGCAATCCAAATCTACACTGGAGAAATAGTTTAGGTATACCCGGCGACATAGCAACTGTTGCAATGATTGTTAATATGGTTCCACGGGTTCTTAAAGCGCAACCGGGTCTTCTTACGATGATAGATTTACCTCCGCCATCTGCAGTTCTCGGAGACTTTAGAGATTTTGTGAGGAAAGACGTTTAAATGTCTTTAATACCCATTATCTGAGTAACCTAGGTTTCAATCTTCTAAAACTCTTATTTTTGTTATACTTCCATTTGGAAGTAGAGATGATGACACTATTTCAATCGGTTTATTCAAGATTTTCCGAATCATGGCAGCAACGCTCATAGCCATAGGGCAAATACCTTCGTTGCCTGCAATTGCGTGTGATCTCTTAGCTAATAGACAATTTTCAAGTTTGATTGTAAACTCGCCGTTGTTTATTTCCGGTTTTACATCCGTAACGATAAGAGATTTTTTAAGCAGTTTTGCAAACTTGTCGAATACTTCTTCTATATTATTCGATTCTTTTAATGTTTCTTCGAATCCAGATACTCTGCTAACGCTTTCTATGACGCGGAGTATGATGAAGTCTCTTAAAGCTGCTTCTCCCAAAAGCTCTGTAACAGATTTCTGTAGGGGAAAACACAGCTGTGCATGAGACCAGCGATTTCTAAAAATTCTTTTGGCATCATGAAATCTATCATTTTTCTTTTTAAGCTCATCTAGCTTCCTCCCGACTGGTTTACCATCATCAACACAAGTAGTTTTAAAACTAAATCGGTTACATATTTTATAAAGATGATAAAAGCTCAAAGGTGAGTGGTTTCACTAAGGTCGAGACCAGAGAAACAATTAACAATAATCTAGAAATAGAGAGACAAATATAAGGTAATAATTTCGATAATATGTACCGGGAAAGAACGCTAGAAAAGGTAGATGGAATAGCAATAGATAAGAATCTAACTTTTATTCGTATCGGAGATAAAGAGGTTAAGTCAGGCGATATATCGCTTTCAAGTCCTTTAACTTTTAATAAAACGATAGGATGATAATTTTGTTAGCGGAACAAAGTTACCAGCGGGAGTTCATAGAATCAATGTAAAAACAAATATACAAGGCCTTGGAGAGATTTCTTTCACCGTACAAGACCATATATAAGTAAAAACTTTAGCTATTACTTTTTTATTTGAATAAGGCTAAGTTATTGGTGTTTGAAAGTTTTCATTTCTAGTTAATACTCCGTTGAACCGCAAAGTATAAATACTGTTTTTAGATAAGCGGGATAAAATATCCTATAGGGCAGTGAGGGAATGAATACTTCATCGAGTACGATGAAAAGCAGAAAAATCTCGGTTATTGCTATATTTGCAAGTATGGCAATAGCGTCAGCATATGCATCATCTATGATACCAAATGTTGAACTAATGTCCTTTATGGTCTTTGTAGCCGGATACATTTACGGATCTTATGTTGGAGCATTGGTAGGGCTTATAGCAATGGGTATTTATGGTATGTGGAATCCTTGGGGCGGGGCAGTCCCACCGATTTTTATAGCACAAGTGGGTTGCATGGCTCTCATAGGCGCAGTTGGTGGAGTAGCAAATAGGGTTTTGAATACGCCCGATTCCAATTCAGAGGAAGCGTTAGGAGCTGCGGCTTTGGGAGGAGTGCTTACAATCATATACGACTTGATTACGAACTATGCTTACGCTGTAGCTTTTGGCTTAGCACAACAGTTCGTTCTCGTCTTAATAGCGGGGGCTTGGTTTTCACTTGTTCATGTTATCAGTAATACTATAATTTTTGGAATACTTCTAGCCCCCGTGTCTAGAACATTGAAAAATATTCTTGGCCTAGACAACGGAACGGTGAGGGAAAATAGGTGGAGAGGCGAACACTAATAGCTATACTTTTCGCCATAATAATTGTCTATGTTTCAACCTTCGCAGTTTTAATGTACTTAACTCCGCAGTATTCACCAACGGAAAACCCTCAACAAGAAATTAAGCCAGCATATAACATTACCGTTATAATTGACTATGGAAATGGAACCATTGAAACTTTTACGGGAATTAACTTAGACCCACCAAATACTACTGTTTTTCACGCCCTACTACTGGTGGCTGTCGTGGAGTACCATTATGAAGGCCCGTACGTCTTTGTTGATGCCATAAATGGCGTTAGAAACAACGAAAATAACAACAATAAGTGGTGGCAGTACTGGGTTAACGGAGAACTTCCAATGATTGCGGCAAACAAATACTATCTAAATAGCAATGACATTGTTGAGTGGAGATATTGGCCCTCACAATTCTCAAACACAACGTCTCTTAACAGTAAATAATGAGTACATAAACTAATATTGGAGGTAGAAATAATGAAGAGATGGAAATGTATGAAAATTGCTTTAACTTTAATGTTTTTAGCCTGTATTCTAACCTATGCTAGCTTTAATAGTGTTATTACAGCATCTAGTTGGCGTGTGAAAGTAGGCCAAACAATAGAGTGGGAGGTTGTAAAGTGCATGAAAGATCTTTTGGTGTGGTGGGATGTCAAAACAGGGCTCGTCAAAGTTAATATTTCAGCTAGAGATACGATAACATTGACTTTCACGAACATTACTGAGAAGGAGGTCTACGCGAACTTTACAATCGGCAATTTAACGGTTCAAAATGTTGATTTAACTACGATCGGCTTTAACCTTGCAATAGGTTTCTGGCCTTTTTCCTTAAGCCTAGTTGTTCAACCAATCTGGGAAAATATCACAGAGGCAGCTAAAAACAACAACGTGCAGATAATCGAGGAGAAATCTGCAGCCTTCTATCTAGGTCTTCCAAGACATGTTATAATATTTGGCAATGAAACAGCTGACGGCAACAAGTTCTACCTGGTTTACGATAAAGCTTCAGGAGTTTTACTAGAGGGATACAGCAAATACATGGGCTACGAATTAGAAATAGAAATTAAAAACACAGACGTAAAACTAGGAGTCAGCGAATGGTTCATACCGACAATCGGCGGCGCAATCTTGGTAATTATAATTATCATAGTGGCGATAGTTATTAAAAAGAAAAGCATACAGTAAATATTTTAACAGTTTCGCAAGGCTTATTGGTATGGCAAGATTTAGATATTTCTGGCTCATGTTTACACATAGATTTTTCACGAATTTACAACGTACTACATCAAAATTTAGGGGACATAAGAGAATACTTAAAGACGCTGACAGAAAAGGTAAAGGAAAGAAGAATAGACATAAGAAAACTTTAACAAAACATTCAGAGGGCATATTGAATTTTAAACTTACATTTCAATGTTATATTGGGAACCGTTTATGAAAGATTTCTCAGCAAGCTTTTAAGACATGAAATTCATGTCTTAAAGTCAAAATCATCTTTAAGGTTAAAGCAAAAGCGATCAAAACAGACAGTGCTATTGCAGATAAGGCAGAAGAGAGCATCAATGTCTCTGCGGACTGGGCTGTCTTGGCACAGGAATTGAAACCTTTATCGGCAATCGTTAAGGAGCTAAAGGGATACAAGATTCATGTGTGTAATTGGAGATTATTTGAAGCCTAGGAGAATATATAATGCTATTTCAGGTAGATCCGTAAGCTGCATGGAGAATATAAAGGTTTATATGTTTACATTTTTTATTCAACATTGATTTGATCTTTGGGTGAAAGCTGAAAAGGAGGAAGTATATCGATGGACATTATTGTTAAGGTTTCTGACGCCGAAAACGAAAATGATGTTTTAGTTAGAAGTTTTAAGATAGAGGAAGTTTTGCCTTGTTTCACAACACCAGGATACATTAGATTCACAGCTCAAGCGGACAGAGAAATAGGAGAGGTCATTCCAGTTATCTTTCTGAGTTATCCTCCAGGAAAAGTTAACTATTCACCAGGGAAAAACAGCTTAACCTTACATATTTATAACCGTCTTATCACGCTTTTCGCGGATGGAAAGGTCGGCGTTACAAACACTCCTGATATTGAGGGAGCAAAAGAGATTCTAAAAGTAATAGGCAGCATAATAAACGATGCTTATAAGAAGTATCTGAAATACGGCAAGCCCAGCAAGGAAGAGATTGAGAAGGCTAGAAGGCTATCGTGGATGGACATTTACAACTGTCTTCCAAAAACTAACTGCGGGAAATGTGGATATCAAGTCTGCTCATCCTTCGCAGTAAGTGTTCTCCAAGGGGACGTTAAACTTTCTAAGTGTACATTACTTAGTGATCCAAAGTATAAAGCGAATTTAGAGGAACTGAAGAGAAAGATGGGCCGCCGACTATTTGAAGCTCTATTTTAGTGGCGAATAAGTTATTTTTAAGGAAGAGTACGCTAGTACTAACCCATGGGTTAATCCATAGCTTAAAACTTTGGTGAGAAATTTATCGTTATATCTGGGAACTAGTAACTTGAAAAAACCGTAAAATGCTTAACTTTTTCCAACTTTTTAAATCTTGTTGAGAATATAGAATTTTCACTGTTTACTACCGTTAACATCACATGTGATATACAAAATACTTTACAACAACGATGTTAATTTCATTGACATAAGAGTATTATTTAGTTTTAAAGTTTGTAAATTATGGGTGATGAACGTTACTATTGTATGAATGCAGCATTAGAACGACTGTTAATTTAAGGGGAAAATTTGCACTAACGGCTTATAAATCCTTTAAGACCTAATATCGGTTATTTTGCTTGTTTATAATTTTAGGGTTAGTAAACGGGAAAATAGCTAAGAAAACTTGATGAATTTGCCTAGAATACGTGTTCAGAAAGATAAAAATACGTGATGCCCCTCTAGAGATCATTTTGAATGTATTTTCGTGAAATTTACATTTAGATAAGTTTGGTGTTTGGGCTTCTAGCAAAGATTTGAGGTCAGGCAAGGTGTTATGTAATTTTAGGTAAGTTTTGAGTCATAATCTGTTAAAATACTTAAAACCTATATTAGGTTTTGATTTCTTCGCTTAGATTGTCTTATGAACTTGTTTTCAACAAACTTTTAAGGTGCAGAATTCTAGTATTTTAGGGATTGGTATGGGCGTTAAAATACCTCGGCTTCTGATGGGTACGAGTCCTTTTATTGGTGCTGGACAATTTGGTGTAAAAGCATTCAAATATTACATGACGTTTTACATGGTTCCAGAAAACATGGTTAAACTTTTTGTTAAGAGCTTTGAGCTTGGTGTTAAAGCTGTTCAACTTCTTGCTGATAAGCCTATAAAAGCTTTAATTGAAGCTTCTAAACGAACCAACGTTAAGCCGTTTGTAGTTTATAGTACAGACCTCACTGATGACAGATTGATAGCTAGAATAAAGACGTTAGAACCTTTAGAACCAGAGGTTATAGCTATTCACGCTGAAATTGCTGATAGAAGAAAATTGGATATTATAAATAGGAATGTTAAGATTTTAGAGGATCATGGAATAGTTGCGGGCTTAGCTACACATCAGCCAGGCATAACTTTGAAGTGGGTTGAAAAAGAAAATGTTCCTGTGGAAGTGGTTTTAGCTCCTCTTAACAAAATTGGATATGCCATGGATCCAGATTTTAATGAATCCTTGGAAGCCATTAAGTCTTGTAGCCGCACGGTAATTGCTATTAAGCCTCTGGCTGCCGGAAAAATTAAACCTTTAGAAGCTTTTGAATTCGTGTATAAATATGTGGATAGTGCAGCTGTCGGTGTGGTAAGCGAGGAAGAGATGCGTGAAACTTATGAAGCAGCTTTTAAAGCTAATGAAAAAATAAAGGGATCCCCTCCATGAGCGGCAGACAGATATTTATTAGTTTAAGAGGATTTGCAAAAGAAGAATTTGAAGCAAAAAGGGCTAAAAAGGTAGAAGTTTTAAAAATTAAAAGAAAGGGAGCAATTCACTATAAGCTTGGACCCGTAGAGTACATTGTTCTCAGCTATTTTAGAGATTCTGTCCGCATATACTATTTCCTTCATGGAGGTTTCCTTGCCGGCGCAGATACCGTTAGCACCAAAGACTTTAAGCGATTAAACAAACTGTTAGAGGGGAAAGCCAAACTTCTAATAAAATTTGAGGAGAAAGTGGAGAAGCCGCCGACATTACCGGAACTTTCAGCCAAACTTCATAAAGAATTTCTGAAAATCTTGGAGAAATTGAAACGTTTATGTAACCGTAGACCGAGGGATGTTCCCGTAATTATTTTAAAGAAAGAGTTGGACAAGTTTCTGGCTAGAGAGGGAGAAAGAGTTCTTCTCGACGCTTCTCTGATTGAAAAGCCCTATGAAGCATTTCTGTTTTTCGAAGCATTTTATCAAATTTTGCCAGAATTCTTTGAAAACAGAGAGTATTGGAGCAAAATTTTAACCACGATTCTACTTCCTGATCAGTGTAAAAATTTCCCAGAATATTTCCCGAGCGTATCTACAAGTTTTCATAGTAGAGAGGAGAAGATAAAAAGTATTTTTATGTTTTTAAACTTTTTAGAGAGATTTGAAGAACATCTCGGAGCCAAAGAAAGTAAAGTGTTGTTAAACTATGTTTTAGCCAAAGATGTAAGCCGAGACTTGTATTTTGAAGCGTCAAAACTATACCAAGAAATCTACTTAGATAATAAAAATGTTTTTTGGGCTTTTAAGGTTGCACTATTCAATCTTGCAGCATGGGATACCAAAGATGCTTTAGAAATTGCTCAAAAATATTTAAATGACTTCAGTAATCCTAAAGTTAAAAATTTCTCCAGATATATAGATTCTTCTGCAAACCTAGCTATCAAAGCAGCCACCGAACTTCTGCTGAAAATAAAGCAGGACTTTAATGCAGATAGTAGATTTTTGAGACTTTTACTTGAAAGCTTTGAAGCTGTGAAAAGCCACGTACTTAAGGTAAATATAGAGCCCGCTGAAGAATATTTTGCTAACGAAGAAACCTCTATTAAAATTATTTTAGAAAATCACGCTAAGGACATCTCCCTTAAAAACATCAAAGTAAGATTCAAGGATACGGTACCTAGAAGCTCCATTAAGCTTTTAGAAGACTGGTCGCAAGGAGAGTATATCCTAAAAGAAGTAAAACATAAAGAAGCCAAAGTTTTAATTGTACCACTCGTGTTTTTGAGATCTGGTAAAATAAAAATCAGAGTAGAGGCAAGCGCAAAAGATAACTTAAACAATGAATACAAAATCAACACACAAAAAAGAATACTCGCCAAAGCCTCAACAACAGTAAAACCAAATACCTCCTCAAAACCTAACACAACATAGTTAGTTAACATTATACTAAAAAATAGAAGGATATAACGGCTGAAAACAATATTAAAGTACATCTTTCGAATCGCAAAAACAGTTATCCCTACCACATAAAACCATTGTACATCGAAGAAAATCCCATTGACCCCTTTTAAGTTTAGAACTTATTCAAAAATCCCTATTTCTCATCCGTTAGGTTTGTTCAACCATCTAAAAATATAAAATTGTTAATAACATTGCCATTTTGAATATCTGAAATCGGGTTCATACGAGTAACCAGGGATCTTTCTCAATGCCAGCGCTATAGTCGGGGAGGTAATCACACCAATAATTGTATAAAATGGAGTTTTTGGATATTTCATTTCTCTATCACCCTTTGATGGAAAATTTTGAACTGTCAACACGTGATTATAAATGTTAGCTTCTGTGGTTGACATAAATCTCCAATTAATTTTGTCTTGAACTTTATTTATTTCTATTTTTAGAACATATGTTCTAGTTTCTAGACCGTAGCAGCCTTGCCCTCTACAATGAAATAGTTGATGGTAACAAGTTTTACTTGAAGGAAAGAAAAAACCCGTAAGTATAGTACTGTAGCATTTTCTTTTTATTTAAGTGCTCGTTTAAGTAGTTAAAGTCATGATCCAGTGCCACCAACATTATATGTGATAATTAACGGAGAAGGCAACCAACAAAATATTACTATACTGTCATGGAATATTTTAGTCTATAGATTTGATTTGTAAATTATGGGAGCAAGTTCTATTATTATGTGGACATACAAAGAGCGTGTCAAGTATGAGTTATGTAAAAGTTAAGGCTAAGGTTTCTAATCCTCTTAAGAGGGAAAAATATCTTGAGTTAGAACTATTAGTAGATACTGGAGCAATATATTCTGCTCTTCCTGAGGATATCCTAAATAAATTGGAGATAAAACCTATGGGTAAAAGAAGCTTTAAAGTCGCCAGCAGAGAACTCAAGGAATATAAAGTTGGTGAGGTGTTTATAGAAGTACAGGGGATAGGAGCAACCTCACTTGTAGTATTTCTACCTAAGAATTCTATGCCCCTTCTCGGAGTAACAACACTCGAACTTCTTGGCTTACAATTAGACCCTGTAACGGGAAAACTAAAACCATTAGAACTACTGTTAATTTAAGAACAAAACGCATTTGACTTTTCAATAGCAAATCAGTTCCAGTTTTCACATGAACCTAAAAGGCGAGAAAGGGAAAGCAACTAATTATATCCTGTTACAACCATTTTAAAAACGAAAGAGAACAAGAATGTTGATTTGTTGTCATAGTAAAGTCTTAAGAACTTTCTCTACGTTTTTCTTTACTACGTTACTGATTTTTTCTCTAATATCTGTGTTTTGTTCGGGTAGGTAGCCTGTGTCTTCGGCTTTAAAGGGGATTTCAGCAAGGGTTGAGACGATGCCGTATATTGATAGTTTTGCTAC
>JAUQZC010000109.1 GCA_030587435.1 Candidatus Baldrarchaeota archaeon
TCTTACTTTGCGATGTAAGTTAGCTGGTGCGCGCCATTTTAGTTTTAAAAAACTACTCACTTGGCTGAGGAACCATTTCTTCTTAGATATTAAAAAAGTGCTCTTCAAATTAGTTAATAAAGACGTCGAAGATCATCTTATTATATGCACTTCGATTTTTCTTTTTTCATTAAATATTATGTTTGGCTATTACTATATCTTTAAATCTTTTGCGAATCGTATCTTTATAGTTAATGATGTAGCGATGTATATATCGCTTATGCAATCGATTGGACATGGTACATGGCCTACTGAAGATTTGCTATTAAGTGGAAGACTTCTCGGTTTTGATTTGAATAGCATAATTAGAACAAATGCCTTCGTCTTTTATGGCATAATTGCACAAAATGCAAGCTTAGGACCAAAAATCATTTATCTCATAATTATAATTAATGCATTTAATCACGTTTTTTCATATCTATTAACATTACAAATACTTAAATTTCTCATAAGAGGAAAGAGTATTCCCAAAATTGCTATTATTTTTACATTTCTATCGTTTTCACTTGGAACTCCCTGGTCTTTAATAATGTGGATTTCATCCAATTTTGATCCAAATCTGAATATAGATGTAGCGATAGTAGAAATCGTAACATCGGATAAAAAGTGTATACTTAGGATCCCAGGCTTGAGTAGAGACTCACTTATGTTGGCATTTCACCATAACGCGGCATATAATGTATTTTTATTTTTCATCCTTTTATATCTAATTTTCTTCGATAAAAACAAGCAAAGAAGCGTAAATATAAATGAGTCTGTACTGATTATGCCCAACAGGAAATTGTTGGAATTCTTTTTCGTTTTGTTCTTCATTGCATACCTATCACTAACACATCTAGGAATAGCCATACATTTCTTAATACCTATGTTTATCTTCCTTTTTGTTACTACAACAATAGATAAAGGAAACTTTAATGGAAGAAGGGTAGTACTCTCATCTTTTATTCTTACTATAATATCGTTAATAATTATCTATTTTGTGCAGTATATCTATTTCCTTCCTAAAATTTATAAAATAAGTTTTAAGCTTATAGAAATCCACTTGCTTTTACTTATTGTAAAGGATTTATTAATTTATTATAATACCTATTTGCTATTTGGTTTTTTAGGCTTGATCGAAATATTCAAAGCATTAAATAAAAAGGATGATAATTATTGCAGAGTTTATATTTTATTATTAATACTATTTTTCTTTCAATTTTTGGAACTATTATTTTTCAATTTCTATAGAATAATTGGAAAACAAATATATTTTATGGATTATTTCCCTTGGTTTTCTTTTCACATTACAACAACAATAATTTCTGGTGTCTTTCTGGGAACTCACCCCATTAAATTAAAAACGTTAATATTTAAGAAAGACAGTCTTAAACAAATTAAGATGCGTAAATATCGTCTTTTGAGAGTTACTGCATGCATTGCAGTCTTACTTCTTTTGTTAAACGTTTTAGACGCTGCAATCAATATTTGTGTAATATTTTCAACAAATATAGGGAAGTTTTATTATGAACACTACGGTCGAGCTATATTGGTTGACAAATATGAGTTATCTGCCTATAATTGGATATACTATAACACTCCAGTAGACAGCGTTTTCTTAGCTTCAATTGACAATTGGGAGTTAGCAGCATTAGCAGGAAGGGCTCTTGTTTATGCTGGATATCGAATTAATAAAACATATGAACGTTATATTGATGTAGTTAACTTTTTTACCTCATCCAATGAAAGTTTTTTGCTTCATATCATAAAGAAGTATAATGTGTCATATGTCTTCATAACAACTGAAGATGTTAAAAAATACGGTAATTCAACTCTTAATATTCTTTTAAACAGTTCCTTTTTTGAATTGGATTTTTACAACAAAGAAACATTTGTTTTTAGGTATAAGTATCTTCAGCACGTCTAAATGTTTTTTAGTCTACACAACTACTTAATGTAATAGGCATTAACAATGCCTCTGCCTAATTATAACTTACTGAAGACATTTTTAGGCTTCAAAAATTCAAATTAATTTGGCCTATAACTGTTCAGACAGTTAAATACGATAAGAATTAATAATCGTGTTGAACAGCTAAGTGAAGGCTTAAATTTCGTAGCTAATTTTATATTTTTAGCTTCAGATTATATCTAGGATGCTTCTAATTAATTTAGGGACGTTTTCCTCCCAGAATTTCGGTTCAGGCTTAGGTATTAAGCCCATAAAAGCTTTTAATATTCCATTTGCAAAAGCCTTCGGGTTTGGTTGTGTAAGATAATATCTTTTGGATGGTAGATAATTTGTTGCAACAATGGGTTTACGCAAGGCAGCGTATTCAGAAATTTTTGTCGAATCTTCGTCATTATACCACGATTTCGGGAAGGTTGAAGTCCTAGGAGCTAAACAAACATCTGCAATATTTATCCAGTTAGGTAACTCTTTGTAGTTCACTTCACCAGTAACTATGTAATTTGAAATGCCTCTCTTTTCAAGATAGCGTTCTAATTTGTTTTTAGTAAAGTCTTTAGCACGTTTACTAGGACCCACAATTATTAACAATGAATCAGGTACTTCTGATTCTACATATTTCCAACTTTCAATTAATAAATCAAGACCATAAATCTCTCTCAGTCTCCACCTTCCTACGAATATTGCAATCTTATCGTAACCTGTCAAACCTAGTTTTTCCTTAAACTCTTCTGCATCAACTGTTGGTTTAAAGCTTTTTGGTGGGTAATTTGGAATCTTTATGACGTTCTGTGCTCCATATGATAAGACTAATCTTTTTAGTGGCTCATTTGGAACAATTATCAGTTTTGATTTAGAAATTATCGTTCTCTCAGCTATTAATGAGAATTTTGATAAATAGCCCATCCTCATATATGGCAACTCTTCATGAACAGGTGTCGGGTAGTCAATAATGTCAATTTTATTGAATTGTGGTGAAAAGATTGGAAGAATTCTTCCATCAATAAAATTTAGAGAGTTCTCAATATGAGAAAGATTAAATATCAGATTTAGAGTTGCTAAACCGACCATTACCTTCGGGGAAAAATTAATCATGCCAACCTTGACGATAGGCTCTCTTACGCACACGTTAAAGAACTCTTTCAAAGTATTAATAATCTTTACATTTCTTGTTAAAAGTCTATTATGAGTATAAAAATATATTAAATTCTTTTTTTTCTCCATTTCATATCCCTTGTATTCCCTTTTACTTCGGTTATAAGTTACGATGGGGTAGTGATAACTCTGATAATGCCTTTAATTTTTAAATTTTTTCGTCTCTGTAAAATGTATGATTCCATTGAAGCCAACTTTGGTCGTGAAATTGATTACAGACGGGTCATTTATGTTGCCATGAAACTCATCGACGGAGATAATCTTTTCCCATATTTTTGTTCGAATTTTTAAGGTTACAATAAGGGTGCAAATTTAGTGAATGATGGTTATATTGTTTTGTTGGTTAATATCCTCAAAACCTGCGAAATTGCTTGGTTTAGTTAATTGTCTCATCAAAGCAACTATAATGGTAGGTAACTTCACAGGTGATTAAACGTGTTACCTTCAGTTAATCTTTGGTTATAACTTTAATTTATATAAGTTTATATATAATTAGAGACAGCTATAGAAATTGCCATGTTTATGATGAGTTAAGTTCTAATGTGCATAGTCACGTCGCTTGAGGGCAAGGTGTTGGGTTTGACGTCTAACATTATTGTTTTAAGCGATTCAGCAAAGTACGATTATGGCTCTGCTAGGCCTTCTTTATTGTTAGCCGAGAAGTTGTCTTTAGACGGGTTTAGAGTATTTTTTGTATCTTCTTCTATTGGGCCATCTATAAGGGAGAAACTTACATGTTGTGGGGCTGTCCCAGTTGACTTAAGATTTAAGGAGATTTTTAAGGATGCTTCTAAGAATATGTTTTTGTCATGGAGTTTTGAGAACTTTTTTAGGTTTTTCGCTAGGAGATATAAGGAAGCTGTGTTTAGCAATGTTAATGACGTTATGATTGTTTTGAATTTTAGTAGTTTTGGTATTGTCGATGCAGATGTTTGGTATGCCCAAGGCCCCTTCTTCTCAGCTTTTTCGGATATTGACTGGAGAAGCTATCCTTTCCATTATTTTGTGTTATCTAAATATCTTTCACCTTTTGTGAGGTTTCTTGACCTTAAACACGTGAGAGATATGAAAAAATCAAGTAAATTCATTATTGCAAATAGTAGGTTTACGGCTTCTATGTATAGGGATTTGGGTGTTAAAGTGGATTTTGTTATTTATCCTCCGCTGGACACAGGCTTGTTTAAGCCGAGCACAAATAATCCTGTGGAGGATTATATTTTAACATACATTGGAAAGGAAACTGATTTTCGAGTGTTAAACGTGATCGCAAAGAAAGGTGTTAAGATTTACGCCTTTGGTTCAAAAGAACAAATTCTACCTGAACCCTTGAGACGAAACTGCTTCTTTATTTTTCTTGGTAGAGTTTCGATTGAAAGTTTGGTGGATTTGTATTCGAACGCTCTTTTTACCCTATTTCCTTTTACACACGAGCCTTTTGGGTATATTCCTGTGGAAAGCATGGCATGTGGAACTCCCGTTTTAACATATAGTAAGCATGGACCTTCGGAGACTGTCATTGACGGCAAAACTGGTTGGTTAGCTAAGAATAGGAGGGAAATCGTTGATTTGGCTTTAAAGATTTGGAGAGAGGGTTATTCAAAAGAACTTAGAAGAAATAGTAGAGAAAGAGCCCTTAAGTTTGATATAATCAGGATATATTCCATTTGGAAGAAGGTCTTGAACTTGCTAATACTATAGTTTAGATAAATAGAGTTTTATGTGCTTTTGTGCAATTTTTTGCCATTCCCTTAGTTTAGCCTTTTTTCTTAAGTTTTGCATTAGCTTTTGTCTTAGATCTTTATCTGTTGTGAGTGTCTTAATTGCCCTGGCTAGAGATTCTTTGTCCCCTGGCGGTACAATTATTGCGTCTACTCTGTTTTTAAGTTCTGATGAGAATTTTGGAATGTTTGTACATATTATTGGTTTTCCATAGCCCATTACTCTGGCTAGCACTCCACTTGCTTCGTAGAAATAGTCTTTATACGGTAGAACGATAACATCTGCATTTCCTAATAGTTTGTTTAATTTGTTTTCAGGGATAAATTTGTTTTTAAGTTCAATTACCTCTTCTAATCGGTATTTTTTGATAATGCTTTTTATTTTCATGTAATAGTTTGCATCGTCTCCTATGTGCGGTGAACCTGCTATTATAACTTTAAGTTTCCCTTTAGTTGTTTTGTCTAGTATGTTTACAGCTTCTATGAACTCCTCTATTCCCTTATTTCTCCTTATGAATCCCGTAAAAAGAAATTTTATTTTTTCATTTTCGGTTCGTGTCGTTTTTTTTCCGAAAATAGGCGTATCAACTCCGTGAGGAATTACTACTATTTTCTTTTTATACTTTTGGTTAATTCTTTCGAAAAGTTTTCTTTTAACATTAGAATTATGGACAATTATGGTGTCCGATATCTTTGCAAGTAGTTTGTAGTGTATGGTGTAGATGATGTCTAGAAGTGTGATTAAAATTTTCGTTTTTATTCTTTTTTCTATAGAAAAGTATATGTTTAGTGTTTTCTTTGTTACTACTCCGTGTAGGGTTACTATTGTTCTCATTCCTAATAGTTTTGCTGCGATTAGTAGGAGTGTAACCAATAATTGTGTTACTAGTGGGTTTTTTATCCACGTGTAACCGAGTTGCAGGTGTAATAGTTTCTTTTTGTTTTTGATTAACTTAATGATTAAAGTTAGGAAAGAAAGTGGATTATTATAGTCCCATGCTTCAATTATTTTTAGTTTTGTTTTACTTTTGTATATTTTGCTTGCTTCTTTGTTAGCTAGAATTACCAGCGAAATGTACTTTCCTATTTCACTGTATAGTTTATGTGAGTATATTGCTATACCTGTACGTAATGGTGGCAGTGGAGCTACAACTAAAATCATTGTTAAACCTCTAGGGATATACTTCTATTTGTTTCAGTTTTATGTAGTCGAGACATATTGTGACTGCGGCTCCCGTGCCGACTCCTCGGAAATCAAATATATCTGGATACGTTATGTTCAAGGTTAATGTTATTCCTATCCATTTTCCGTTTTCCGTTTCAAGAATTTTTACAGTTTTATTTAAAATTGTTATGCCTTCAATGCATGCATGAATATTTAATGTAAGCACAGGACCATAGCTGTTAATGCTGTTTTCTCCTATGATTTTTATTTTAAAGAATAGATTGTATTTTCCTGGTGATAGGGCTACGTATAGGCCGTACCAGAGAATCGAGTTGTTTTTTGGATTTTTAAAAGTTAGAACATATTTGTTTGTAGAGTTTTCCACTTTACTTAGACATCCTTTGTAATGTTTTATATTTTTATAACTATATGTTTTTTCTATGGGAACATAAAGAACCGGTGTTCCGTTATAATTCTTTTTTAGTAGTATGATTCCATCTGTTGATGCATATACTCCATACTTTCCTGAGTTGATGAGTGCTTGGAATATGTCACTATAGCGAAAGTTTTTGTTTGGGATAAACATGTAAAATTCTGGGCGACTTACATCCCCGATTGCGTAGTCAACCATATATGTTAAGTTTGGTGGGATCCAAACAAAGGCATGCACCCTGTGCGCCACGTGGGGGAAGATATTGTCTTGAGCCAAAATGGAAGCATTATCTGGAACATAAGATAAAATTTTTCTTAAATAGTATGTATGACGATTGGGTACGGGTAAAATGTATGTGTAAGTGACTTCTGAAAACGGTATTGGTTTAGGTAATGTAAATAGACCAAGAATAGTTGAAATAATTGATGCTATTGTTGCTAGTTTTACCATTTCTTTCTTGCTTAGTTTTCTGTATAATTTTTTTCCTACAAAAAACGCCTTTCTTGCGGGTAATCTGGTGCTAGAGACTTCTGTGATGTTCTTATAACCTTTAATTGCCGCAAAAAGCAGGAAAGGAGCGTATAAAGCCCCGTACTGGTATCTTAGTTGGTAGTATGGTGGGTATCGTGAAAGAAAAATAACAACTATCCAAGGTAGACTTGGTATTAGTTCTAATGGTGCAAAAAAAGGTAAAAATAGTAGCGGGAATGTTACTACAAGTATCCAAATTAATTTTGTTTGGATATCATAAGACAACGCCTTTATTACTTTGTACGGATTTAGTAGTCCTAGTATAATTTCGTAAATGTTTGAACCTAAATCGGGCCAGTTTGGAGTTTTTGAGAAAGGCGTCGTTCCAAACACGCTAATGATTTTTACAACTACTTCAAAATAAATTGTTATTAGCATCATAAAGACTATACTGTTGAATACGTGATTTCTGATCTTAGGGGTTATTGTTTTTACTCTTAATATGTTTTTCCCGTATTTTATGAACGAGGCGTAGAAAAAGGTAGAGAAAACTAGGGCTATCGATGCGAAGTCTAGGATTGTTAGCGCAAAAATTAATGTTAAATAGAATTTGTTGAACTGTTCTTTTTCCAAATAAAAAAATGCTGAAAAGAATACTATAGGGAAAAACGATTCTAAATGAAAATCATATAGGTTTGCCGCTATTATGGGGGGATAAATAAGATATATTATTGAGAATGCTAACGCTATCTCATGTTTTTTTGTTATTTCTTTTGCTAATTTGTAAAGTGGTATTGCTGCTAATCCTAGAAGGAATGACTGAAATATTAACAGTGTGTAAGCATAGGGGAATAGATAATATAATATTAAGATTAAAAACATTATTGGGGAAAAGTGCACACCAAAGAAGCTTCCTTTTTCAGATATTCCCAAGTCTGGCGTTTCAAAGAAAAACTTGCCAGCATGTATAGTGGTCCAAAATGCTTGCATAAATATTCCAAGATCATATGCAAATGTTAGAAAAGCTTCATGTTTAAGGCATGTAAAAACTGAAAGAATAATAGAATATATTATGGCCAGTTTCTTGGCAGCTTCATAATCTTTATCTTTTTTCAATCTTAAAGCCCCCCGTACGCTTACCTACATTTTTATGAAATTTTATTGTATTATTGGTAGCTCAAAGGTTTTGGAAAACATGTAAGTTTATGTTCATGAAGCGTTATGTGTATACTTGTGAGTAATTCTAGGAGTTAATATTTCTTTTATTTTGATTAGCCGATTTTGCTTTATCGCGTACGCTGTTACCATTACCCATGCTATGCAACTTATAATGAAAATGATTTTACTACCTGCCGTGACTGTAACCTCTATTTTTATTTTGTGGACTCCTTTTGCTGTTTTTATGGCTATTAATTTTGGATATGCAATTTCTATTCGAGATGGTTCTCCGTCTACTGTTACTTTTAGTTTTTTATCGTAAAGTATTGGTATTATTATCCAGTAATTCTGGGAAATGTTTATGCATATTTCCAGTGAGTTTGTTTTTTGTGTAATTTGAATGTTGTTAATTTTTTCTGTTTTAGTCGGTATGTCTTCTACGTTTTGCGGTATATAGTTTAGTGCGTATATTGGTGTGTAGTTTTCTATTTTGAATAGGTACTGTTGTGTATCGCTTTGCATTAGTGTTATTTGTTTTGTTGTGTTTGCTGTTTTGAGTAGTGTTTGTGTTATTTTTTGTGCTAGTTGTGGAAGTTGTGGGTCTTTTTCGTCTACTATTATGTATTTTACTCCTAGGTATTTTAGGGTGTTTATTGTTTTTTCTGGGTTTTTTGTTATGTTTTTTTCTAGGTATGCGTATTTGTCGTAGGCTACTAGTGATCCTAGGAGTTGAAATACTTCTGGTGGGAGGCATTGGGGGTACCATCCGTTTAGTGTGGGGTGATCTGTGTATAGTGGTGTTATTGCTCCCCATGGTTCCCTTGGCAGGAAGAGTACTCTGAACCATTCTGGATCGTTCTTTATTGTTTGATATATTTTTGTGTATTTTTCTGGGTTTGGTCTGCTGTGCGGTTGACATAGTGCTGCTGTGATTAGTGCCATTATGGTGAGTGTTATTAGGATTTTTTTGAAGTGTTTGTGTGTTTTTAGTTTTGAATAGTAGTATGCGCCCATGAAGATTACTATAAAACCGGATGTTGTGAGTGTTCTGTCTCCTCCGACTATTGAGAATGGGTAAAGTGGTATGCTTGAAAAGATTAAAGTAATTATTATTATTATGGTGGTTATTTCAAGGATTTTCTCCCAGTACGGTTTTTTATGTTTAATGGTTTTCTTCCTAAATTTTAGGTATAAGAGGGCGGCTACTATATATGATACGATGAGTAGTTCTACTTGTAGGGTTGTTATTTTGTAGACGTTTTTTAGCCATTCAGCGATATATTTTGTTTGTGTTGCGGTGAAGAGGACTGGTAGCATTGTTCCTTTTGTGGTTAGGAAGTTGTATAGGAAGGGTGATGTTAGTAGTGCTGTGAGTGTTCCGGTTTTAAAGAGTTTTTTTGGTTGTTTTTGTGTGAGTAGCCATATTGTTGTTAGTGTTGTTATCCAGAATCCTACTGCTAGGTTTAATAGTATTATTGTGGCTAGTGTTATTGCTGTTGTCACGATGTTTTTGTTTTGGTTTGTTCGGGTTGTTTTGTCAAGTTGTATGAGGTGTAACGGTATTATTGGGGTTGTTAGGGCTTGGCCTATTGAGCCCCACATGTAGAGGGGTACTGTGTGGGTTGGTGAGTATATGTAGATTGTTGCGAAGGTTATTGAGATGTTTTTGTTTTGTGTGAAGTGTTTTAGGGCTTTGTAGGTTGATATGTAGGCTAATGGTGTTATTATGGCTAAAATGGTTTTTGTTGTTGTCCAGAATGGGAGTATTAGGGTTAGGGTTGCGATGATGTAGTATGGGAGGGGTGAGTATGTTCTTAGGAAGGGGTTTCCGAGGTACCATGTCCAGTCCCATTGTCCCCAGAGCCATGGGGGCAATGACTGTATTTGTTGTTTGAGGATCCATGCTTTGTATATGTGTGGTAGTATGTCGTTTCCTGTGTTTATTGGGTTGTTTTTTACTATCATGAGTAGGTAGGGTATTAAAACTAGTATGTGTGGTAGTATTTGTTTAATTTTGCTTTGAGTTTTGGTTTCCATTAGTTTTTGGTAGAGTTTCCAGTGTTTTTGTGCGCATTTTTCGGTTGACTTGTTTTCTGCAAGTTTTTTGAGTGCTTCTTGATATTTTTTTCTTTCTTTTTGGTTGTTTAGTAGTTCTATTGTTGTGTTTGCTAGTTCTTCTGTGTTTTTTGGGTCTACTAGTCTTCTGTTTTTTATGTTTTCTAGTTCTGCAAAGTGTAGTGTTTTTGCTGCTATTAACGGGGTTCCAAAACTTACTGCAAGTTGTAATATTCCGCTTGAGGAGTAATAGGATTTGCCCTTTTCGTAGGGTAGTATTAGTATGTCTGCTGCGTTGAAGTAGATGGGTAGTTCTTCGTCTGGTATGTATTTTGTTATGAATTTTACGTGGTTTTGAAGTTTTAGGGTTTTTACGAGTTTTTTTAGTTTTTTTAGGTATTGTTCTCCTTGGTATATTTTTCCTTTCTGTACTGTTCCTACTATTAGTAGGATTGTGTTTTGGGATTTTTCTACGATTTTTTGTAGGGCTTTTATAACGTTTTCGTAGCCTTTTCCTTTTCTTATTAGGCCAAATAGTAGGAGAATGTTTTTTCCTTGTAGGTTTAGTTTTCTTTTTGCTTCGTTTTTGTCTATTTTTGGTAGTTTTTTTACGTAGTGTGGTATTATCGTTACTTTGTGGGGTGGGATTTTGTACTGTTTTGTTAAGGTTTCTTTCATTTTCTGTGTGTGTACTATTATTTTGTGGCTTGATAGAGCGTAGAGTTTTGTTAAGAGTTTTATAGTGTTTTTTACGATTGTTAGGGGGTATTTTATGTTGAAGGTTTTAAGTGTGTCTTTTTTGAGGTGTTTGAGGCTGAAAACTGTGTGAAAAGTGATTACTATTTTTTTGTTTAGGAGTTTTAGTAAGAGGAGTAGGAAGGCGTAGATTAGGTTTGCAGCTAGGGAGTCGAAAATTAGCCATTCATGTTGAAGATGTACTACTTTAATTTTTTTTTAATATTTTGCGGAAAATGTTTATTGGGGAGAGAATGTTTAAGCCTTTTTTCCATGTTTTTTCGTATCGGAGTTTTCCTTCGTGGGGTGTTTCGGAGAGTACAATGATTTTATTGCTTTTGTTTTCTGGTAACGCTCCGTAGAGGTTTTCTGTGTAGATTCCTATTCCACATTTTGATGATGGTGATGTACTTATGATGGCTATTTCTGCTTCTTGCTTCACTGTATGTCACATCCAAGCATAGAAATTCATAATTAAACTATTTAAAAAAACTATAGTTATTATAGTTTACGGTGATGTGTGCTCTTATATTGTGCAGATCTGGATGCTTTCTTGAAACTACTAGGACTTTTGAAACAATTTGGAGAGGACGCGAACAGACTAAACATTTTGCTACGTGATTAATTTTTAGCGAAAGGATTAATTGTTTAGGGATTAAGTATACATATTAGAAGAAGTGTTATTTTTTGAGAAGTGCTCATGGTTAGACTGTTTATTATCTAGTTTTCCATGTCAGCCAGATGTTCATTGCATAATTCCATATAACCGCTCCGATTGAACCAAAAAAGTTTGAAACAAAGTAATAAACGTCAAATACGTTTGTAAATAAGCATAAAACACCAATATTTATTAATATACCACCAAAGCAAAATGCATTGTATTTAAGCGCTCTCAACACAGGGTTAGTAGGTCTTTTAACTCGTTCACCCTTCAGAACCCATATCTCACTTAAAGCAAAACTAAATAAGATCATAGCTTCCAAACTCAAAATAGAAGAATAAATATAGTTTAGAGAAAAGTAGTTTGTTAAAATAAAGAAGAAAAACATATTCACAAACAATGCTAACACACTAATTACCATGTATCTAACTAATTTCATAACTTCCCCTACAGTCTCCGAAAGCCTATACAGATGCCTCAAAAAGTTCGTATATTCTCCTAAATTCAACTTACTTTTTCCCATTCCTCTTGTTTCAAATGTGAATGGCACTTCTGAAACATCTTCATATTTTCCCTTAACCAGAATTTCAAGAAGAATCTTATATCCAACAGGATTTAACTCAACATCCTCAACAACATCTCTTCTAATAATAAAATATCCTGAAAGAGGATCCTTTATACCTCTCGCCTGTGGAACCAAAACCTTAGTCAAAAATCTAGCACCTTTAGATACAATTTTCCGCTTCAAACCCCAATTCTCTATTTTACCCCCCTTAATATATCTACTTGCAATCACGATATCCTTACCATTTTTCGCCTCTTCTATCAGATTAGGTAATATTTCAGGCGGATGCTGTAAATCAGCATCCATTACGCCTAAAAATTCCCCAGAAGCATGCTTAAAACCTTCAATAACCGCTGAGGATAAACCCAATTTACCTTTACGTTTAACTACCTTTATCGGATATTGTTTAGATAATTCTTCAGCAACTTTCCAAGTTTCATCGGGACTATTATCATCGACCACGATAATTTCATAACTACAGTAGCCACTTAGAGCATCGTGAATCCTCTTTACAAGTACGGGAAGATTTTCCCTTTCATTATACGTTGGAATAATTAATGATAACACTGGTTTTTCCATATATCTCCCTCAAACCTTACAATCCTTCACTGCAAAATCTTTACCAACTAATATGTTAAGTTTGTGCTTAACATGAAAGCATATAATACATAAATTACATCATATAATAACTCTTACTTTCGGTCTATCTATCGACATAACATAGCGTCTTAATCATAGTAAAATATTTGTCGTCTCTTTCTTCCCTCTAATCAATTTTATAACGAAGAATTGTAGTAAAATATAACAAATCCAATTCATTTAAATATTCAATGAATCTTAAATTTTATATTGAGGTAAAAGAGATGAACAAAGCTACCAAAAGCTCCTACTACGTGAAATGTAGAGAATGTGGATGGGAAGGTTACACTCTACTCAGAGGCTATGGTAGCAACGGTTATCTATATCTGGAGTGTGAGAACTGTGGAGCAAGAAACCTCTACATAAATCCACCACCGAAAAATAACGGAAAAATATACATTGGAGGAACAATACTACACGACCTAGCACACATAGTCTCCAAGTTAGTCCTCCTCGGCGCTCATCAAGTTAAAATCACACTGGAAAACGGCTGGACATGGCTAAACAACCAGCCAAAACTAAAAAAATATACCCTAGGAGGGGGGTTCGTAGTTTCCCTACTACTAATAGCCTGCCTAATAACATTTAGAACATATTTCCTTCAATTCTTAGTAGCCACAATAGGCACAATAGCCAGCACCCTAGCACTAATTTTCCGAAAAGAATAACCTAATCAGTTACAGTATCCCTTTAACTTTTAAATAACTATAATCCGCAAAATTCACCATCAATTTACGAAAATAGCAGTAAACCCTAGATTACAATTATTTTACTAATTTTATTTGTATCCGAGGGCTCTTAGTCTTCGATCTAAATCGTCTGATTCAAGGTCGGCTAAGTGCTTTCTAATGAGGAAGATGATGTATTCGGTTGGGCTTCTGTAACCGGAGTCTTTTAAGGCTTTTTCTAAACGTTCATATAGAGGCTTAGGAATAGAGATATTTACATATTTAACCTTAGCCATAACAATTCCCCTAAAATAAATCAACAGCAAAAAATAAAAAACTAATGCAACAACGCATCAACCCTTCAAGGAAGTAGAAAAATGAAAGTCCTAGTTATAGGATCGGATGGCATGTCACCTATACTGGTTGAAAAATGGATGGAGAAATTGCCAACCTTAAGAAAAATCAAAAAAGAAGGAATACTCGGGAAAACAATACCACCAATACCAGCGCAAACCCCAGTAGCATGGACAACATTCATGACAGGGGTAAACCCGGGTAAACATGGAATATTCAGCTTCACAACAAGAAAAATAGGAACCTATAAGAGAAAAATCAACACACCAGACAAAATAAAAACAAAAACACTATGGAAGATCCTGAGTGAACACGGGAAAAGGGTAGGTGTAATAAACGTCCCCATGTCAAAAACAGAAAATCTAAACGGATTTATAATACCAGGTTTCTTAGCAAAAAGGGAAGGAATACCATACCCATCCAGAGTAAGAGAAAAATTACAAAAGAAATTTGGAATAAAACGGTTTATAGGAGATGTGGAGGTAGAAATACTTCAAAGGGTCAAAGAAGAACCGGACAAGTTTTTTGAAAGAGTAAATGAAATCACAGATATGCAAAGAGACATAAGTTTGTTTCTTTTAGAGGAAGAGAAATGGGATTTCTTTATGACCGTTTTTATGGGGACAGATCGAATACAACACTTCTTCTGGAAAAACGTAGATGAAAACCATCCAGAATATGAGAGAAACGAGTTCACATTTAAAGTCGAAAAATACTATAAAAAAATGGATAAAATAATTTCAGGATTTCTCAAAAACATAGACTTGGAAGAAACTCTTTTTATATTCCTCTCGGATCACGGTTTCTGCCCAGTACACAGCGAAGTACTAGTCAACTGCCTACTACACAAACAAGGCTTTGCAAAAGGAGGAGCAGAAGGAAATGTAGATGACAAAAATAGTATAGCTGTAGCATATGAGTATGGTGACATATGGCTAAACTTAGAGGGAAGAGAGCCAAACGGAAAAATACAAGTCAAAGAATATAATAATGTGGTTCAAAAAATCAAAGAGTATCTAGAGAAAATTGAGGTAGATGGGCAAAAAGTGGTAAAACGTGTGGTTACGAGGGACGTGTATTGGGGACCCTATGTGGATGAGGCCCCCGATTTAATAGTATTCTTTAATCCAGGTTGGCAAGCAAGTCGAAGCAAAGCAAAGAAATACAAAGACGAGAAATGCATTATTAGGTCAGAGAAGTGGAGTGGGGGACACGATGGAACTCATGATCCTAAAGATGTGCCCGGTATATTGGCTTTGCTTGGGTCTAATGTTTCGAGTGTCTTGAAAATCGAGGTTAACCTTTACGATTTAGCTCCAACGGTATTAAAGGCCTTAGAAGTTTCGGTGCCTAGTTATATTGATGGAAAACCTATTTGGCATGGTGATACTAATTTTACCACTTAAAAACAACAGTGCTGTTTTATTCAATTTTTTGTGGGAAATTTTTATATAGTGGGATATTATTTGTATATAGGTGGGATTCATGAAAGTGGTTGTTAAAGTTGATGAGAAAGGTAGAATTTTGATTCCAAAGGACATTAGAGAAAATGTTGGTATAAAGGAGAAAAGTTATGTTAGAGTTACGGTTGAAGGTAGAAAAATAGTAGTGGAAGCTTTAGAGTCGGTTGCTGATAAATATTATGGTGCTTTTAAAATTGATAAGTGGCCTGAAGATCTTGATCATTTTTTAGTTGAGGCTGTTAAAAAATGGTGGCTACAAAGTACTTAGATGTTAATATCTTTGTTTACTGGCTTGGTAAGCATCCTAAATTTGGTGAAACAGCTTATAAATGGATCAAAAGTGTTGAAAATGCTTCTCGTAGAGAATATGTAACTTCTAGTCTAACTATATACGAAACACTTGTAATTGTTGGAGGATTAACTGGTAGAAATTTGAGAGACGAGAAATTCGTAGAAGAAGTCATTACAGCAATAACGAGTCTTAGAGGACTAATAATAGAGTCTTTAACTAGCGGCGACGTCTTTCAAGCCCTCAGGCTGATGAAAGAGTACGGTTTTGATTACGAAGATTCTTTACATTTAGCAGTGGCATTAAGGGTTGGAGCAAAGGAGATTGTATCGAATGATGAAGACTTTGACAAAAGTCCCTTAAGAAGAATTTTCTAGCAATTTACATGCTTTTTTAACTTATACAAAATTATTACCTTCCAAACAATGTGCAATAAAAGTTATTGGCTTGCTGATTCCCGTTAGCATGATTCTTTTTATATGCTTTTCACGTATTTTTCCATGATATATCATGCATATAACCGTGAAATTTATATACACCTTTTATCAACTCACTTCTAAAATGGAAGTGATGATGAAGATGACGGAAGAAAAGTCTAAGCCTAAGAATTTTACTTCAATTTCAATACCAACAACCCTGTACAAAAAACTTGAAGAAAAAATAAAGGAAACCGAATTCACCTCAGTATCAAGTTTCGTAACCCACATAATAAGAGAATACCTCGCAAAAATGGAAGAAGAAAAAGAAGTGTTCTCAGAGGAAGAGGAAGAAGAAATAAAAGAAAGATTAAGAGCCCTCGGATACATAGACTAATGGAGGTTAAAGCATGCCGCCGCCACACGGAGGAAAACTCGTAAACAGAGTACTAAAAGGTAAAGAAAGAGAAAAAATGTTAGAAGAAGCCTTAGAACTACCAAAAATAAAATTAACAAACGAGTACATCAAAGATGTTGAAAATATTGCCCACGGTGTTTTCAGCCCACTAGAAGGACCAATGACGCAAGAAGACTACTTAAATGTTCTAGAAAACATGAGATTATCTAACGATCTTCCATGGACAATTCCCATCGTAATAGACGTTAGCGAAGAAGAAATAAAATCGGTGAAAGAAGGAGACGATATAACAATATTATCCTTGGAGGAAAATAAACCCATAGTCATACTTCACATAGAAGAAATCTACGGCTATGATAAAGAAAAACATGCAGAAAAAGTGTTCGGAGTAAAGGATCCAGCACACCCAGGAGTAGCAAAAACATACCAAATGAAAGAGAAACTCATAGGAGGAAAAATAGACCTACTAGACCATTCAAAAAACCCTTACTACAAGTACACCTTGTGGCCCGTGGAAACAAGAATACTCTTCAAAGAAAAGGGTTGGAGAACAGTAGTAGGATTCCAAACAAGAAACGCACCACACATAGGACACGAATACGTGCAAAAAACAGCCCTAACATTCACAGATGGACTATTCATAAACCCAGTAATCGGGAAAAAGAAGAAGGGAGACTTCAAAGACGAAGTAATTTTAGCAGCTTACGAAGAATTAATAAAACACTACTATCTTAAAGACAGAGCAGTACTCGCAATACTGCGGACAGAAATGCGATATGCAGGGCCAAGAGAAGCAATCTTCCACGCAATTGTAAGAAAAAACTTTGGGTGCACCCACTTCATAGTTGGAAGAGACCACGCAGGAGTAGGAAACTTTTACCCACCATATGCCGCCCAAGAAATATTCGATGAGTTCCCAGACCTGGGAATAATTCCAATATTCTTCAAAGAATTCTTCATATGCAAAAAATGCGGCGGCATGGCAAATGAAAAAACATGTCCGCATCCTGAAGAATATCGAGTAAGATTCAGCGGAACGATGATAAGAAGACTTTTACAACAAGGTAAAAAACCACCAAAAGAAATAATGAGACCTGAAATAGCGGAAATAATATTAAAATGGGAAAACCCATTTGTAGAATAATAGAAGGCAAATAAATATGACTAAAACAACCTTTTTCTTAGTCATCACAGTATTAGCATTTATCTGCGAATATATAGATTCATCGATAGGTATGGGCTACGGAACCACCCTAACTCCACTTCTCCTAATAATTGGAATTCAACCATTACAAGCTGTACCAGCAGTTCTCATATCTCAACTCTCCTCAGGATTAGTAGCATCATTCTTCCATCACGAATTTAAAAATGTAAATTTCAACCTTGGATCCATAGACACTAAAGTAACCTTTGTTCTCGCAATATGCGGCATAATAGGTGCGACAACAGCAGTCTTAGTA
>JAUQZC010000164.1 GCA_030587435.1 Candidatus Baldrarchaeota archaeon
GTAGGGAAGTTATCATAGTGGTCGACTCAAGTAAACTATCAAGTAGACTTGGAGTGCTTAAACCTGTTCCAGTTGAAGTCATACCATGTGCATTACCCTTTGTATTGAAGTCTCTTAAAGCACTTGGTGCAGCTCCGAAGCTTAGGGAAGCTCAAATGAAAAACGGACCCATTATAACAGATAATGGAAACTTTATAGTTGATGCAAAGTTTAAGTCCATACCTGATGCTGAACAGCTTGAAAATTCCATCAACATGATTCCAGGAGTTATTGAAAACGGAATTTTCCCAGGCAAGAGAATAAGCAAAGTGTTTATAGGCGAGGGGAAAAGAGTTAAAATATTGTAAACCCAAAAGCGATATCATGGATATTTACAGTATATGGTTGAGCACATCCCATTTAAAAGCGACAGCATTCACTTTATAAGCTCTGCCGCAGAGTTTAGAGTAGCATTTAACAGACATGTCCTCCCTATTTTGGCATACTACTTGTTGAAGGTGATATAGAAATTGTTGAGCGTACAAGGAGGGATGAGTACGTCAAGGAGATTAGAGTTGTTAAATGAATACCAGGCCGAAACTATGAAGTAATCCGTAGAGACAAAGTGGGGAAGGGAATCACTAAGGTCATAGGGCTCTCAAAGGAGCTGAGCAAGATGGATTAGAGAATAGCGGAAAACAATGTCCCGTCTCGATTAGCTTAGGTGTATGATGAAGAGTGTTTGGATCGATATTTTTGTATCTAAAGCTTTAGAGTAATATGTGAGAGGGGCAGAAGAATGATGGAAAAAGCATTTGAGATAGGTATAAGCGAGCTCAAAGAATTTATCGTGTATCATTATCTAAATTCCCCCAGAGTTGATAAGTATAGGAGGATACGTCCTTTACTACTATGGAGCGAGTCGTCTGTCGAAAAAACCTTGATTTATTCAGTTGTAAAACAACTTGCTAAAGCCCTCAAAAAAGAAGTTATACTGCTAAACGACCACAATATCGACATTGTTGAGAGGAACCCTGAGAATTATTTCGTTTTACATGTTTTCAAACTTTCAAGCGTTACACCAGAAGACTTTATCGGGTACTTGAAGGACAAAGGAGAATATGTAGAACGTGAGCTTCCTCGAACATGGTATGTTCTAAGTAATCCCAAGGTGCATGGGATACTTTTCTTAGATGAAATAACGGACATTAAAAATAATACGGTGCGGAGAAGTACCTATCAAATTCTCTATGACCACATGATTGAATGGATGCCTTTATCACCAAATGTTCTTGTAGTGTGTGCGGGATCTAAACGGCCATTACCTGCATCACTGGTGAGCAGGTTATCGATTATCTTTTTGAAGAAAACCCCGCCATCTGAATTCACATCACGGTTGCCAAGAAACAAGAAGTAAAAGTTTTCAGACGCTTACCTTGGAAAGAGTGTAGCGATGGAGGAGATCTTGAGAAATTTGTCACTATACAAGAAGCTAAATTACGAGTAAAATTACCTTGACAACTCAGGTAGTGTTCTACCTCGCTACCAGTAGTATCAAAATGTGGAGAACTTCAAAATAACACTTGAAAGAGTGCGGCCTATCATAGTGATGCTAAACTTGCACACAGCTTGTCATGATGCGCAATATACAGTCAGAAATAGAAATAATGTACGTAACGCAAAAGTCTTAACTTTGCGAATCTGCTGACACATTTCCAATTGATAACAAGCATTTTTAAGGAAGGTGTTTAGGGTTTGTAGGAAAGGGTATAACAAGGAATTTAGGGAAAACTCGGTCAAAGGAGAAATATAAGGTCAGCAAGACAACCATTTGTCACTGGATTGACAGGTATAGTGAAAAACCTAAGTAGGAAAATTAGCACTCTTGTGAACCGTTACATTAGGAACGCTAGCTGTCTGTGCAAAATCTATTGAGGAAATAATTGGGAAGGTTTCTCCATAGAGAAAGTGCTTTCCCAATAATGCTAAACTTCATTTAGTGAAAACTTGGAAATTATTATAAGCGGTAAAATGGAATGCGAAATCTGTGGCTCCCCAATAAAAGGCTCTCCCAAATATGTTTTAATTGGAGGCGCGAAATTAGCTGTATGTAGCAGATGCGCCAAATATGGCACTATAATTCAAAAAGAGGAGAGATCAGAGACCCGCCAGCGCGCATCTTACAGTAAACCTAACTTGCCTCCACTGTATACCATAGCTAAGCGTGCACGTGTACGACGCATATCTAAAGAGAGTGGGGAAGAGTATGAGATAGTAGAAGGATATGGTGAGGTCATAAAAAGGGCACGTGAAAACATGGGTCTAAGCATAGAAGAACTTGCAAGCATGGTTGGTGAGAAGGCTTCTCTCATAAGCAAAATCGAAAGAGAGAAAATTGTCCCATCAATAAATCTAGCAAGGAAGTTGGAGCGCCTACTACATATCAAGTTAATATCTCCCCGAGATGAGGTATATCCTAAAGTAGAAACCGGCAAAGAAAAGTTCACGTTAACGATAGCAGACATAGTAGAGTTTAAAAGCAGTAAGAGAAGTGAAAAGTAAATGTCGAGTATAGAGCCACCATTGAAGTATGATAAATCATTCTTCGAATACGTAAGAAAATTTAGCGGAGAAAATGGAGTTAAAATCGTAAAGCAGCTTATAAAAAGAAAAGAGATGACTGATGAAGAGCTATCAAATAGAACAGGCATCCCATTAAACATTGTCAGGAGAACTCTATCGATTCTACTCGAACACTCGATAGTGGCATACAGAGTTGAACCCGGTGAAAAGGCGGGATGGTTCACATACTATTGGAGACTCGACGTGGAGAATATGATGGCTAACATAAAGGTGCGTAAAAAATGGGTTATAGAAAAATTGAAAACCAGACTTGAACATGAGAAAAACAACATTTTCTTTAAATGCCCAGCGCATCCACATGTGAGAATGACTCTTGACGAGGCCATGCAAGAAGACTTTAAATGCCCAGAGTGTGGTTCACTCCTCATACAAGATGACAACCAGAAGATAATAAAGAAGTTGGAGCAAATTCTAAGTGAAGTCAAGGAATAGAAATGTGAAGATACTACTTAAGGTGTTTTCAGGGAAAAGATACTTCAACAGGATACTTTCGATGCTCTATGTTTACCTAATGAAAAGCTTGAGAGGATTGAGAGTTGATATTGATAAAATGTATATTGACAATGAGAAGTGGGTTAACATTGAACTTAGTGGAGCTGACGCTCGCATTTCAACGAGATACCTCGATAAGATGATAGGAATAGTCAAGGATATAAGTTATCTAGATTCAGATATACGACGTGGATACATTACTGGAAAGCATAGAAACTGTCTAGTAGTCGACTTGGGTCTTCTTAACAAAGGCAAGTACATGATAGGAATTCTAAAAGAGGATTCTCTTAAAAAGACGTTCAAGGGGAACTCTAGGAAAATTGTTAACATGTTGTCCAAGTGTAAACATGTTGGATTGAATTTCATACTGGATGATGTAGATCATGACAAAAATATAGTGAATCTTTCTCTGTCAGGTGAAACACTTGCTTTAGCCAAGGAATGGCTAGATACCAGAAGCAGGAAAATTCTATTTTCAGGGTTATCTAAGCCAAAACTGCTTAATATACTTAGAAACATCAACATTCCAAAGAGAGATTATAGGCTTCTAATGTTTTCCCCCATCGAAGGGGAAATAGTCATCTTCAACGAGAGAGTAGCTGGAAGGATAAACTATGAGATAAGGAAAAGGGCTCCGGGAATAATAGTTGAAGTATTTTAGGATGGTGGGCCCGCTGGGATTTGAACCCAGGACCTCCACCTCGTAAGGGTGGCGTCCTACCGGGCTAGACGACGGGCCCCTTTCCCATCTAATAGATAGTTTAACCTAAATTAATTAAATAAACGTTAACAATAGTCGAAAACAAGCCTCATCCCTACTTTAGTGCCCTAAAATGAAACGATGAAATAAATCATATAATTAAACTTTATTAAAAAATTGCAACACATATTAAGTGAAAATACAAGAAATTTAATTTGAAGGCGATTGAAATGACACTTGATGCAAGCCTCATAAAACTAATTGAGGCTGTTAGAATACAAGGCCCTAGAAACTGTTCAGCTCTTTCCAAGCTTACAGGCATACCTGTAGAAACTATACGCTATAGATTGAAAAACATGTTCGTAAACAGGGGATTAGTTATTCACCTCCAGATTCATCATGCAAAGCTAGGTTTGGCTAGAGTATGGGCTCATCTATCCTTTAAAAAAGATTTTATTGAGTATTCCACTCAGGTTATGAGGACGTTAGCTGAAAAGGGTTTCTTAACGTTCTTCGGCTACTCCCTTCCAAACAGAGATTACATATCACTATTTGCTGTTCCATTCAAGCATGTAAGAGGACTTGCAGAAGTCTTTTCCACACTTAAAGAATATGGAATTTTAAATGATTTCTCTCTTAGAAAAATGGATTGGATAAAAGTATTCTCTACAAACCCTAGATACTTTAATTTCAAAGACGGAAAGTGGCATATAGACTGGAATAATCTGCACTCCAATCTAGGAATATTGGAAGATTGTAGTCCACTACATGCTGACACTAAGATCGACGATCTTGACATACTTATCATAAAGGAGCTACAGAAGGATCCTATGCAGTCACTATCAAGTATAGCGAAGACCTTGGGAGTGGATCCAAAGGTAGCTAGATACCATTATACAAATCACATTCTCAAAAATAACATCATCCTAGGATACATAGTCCATTGGCATAGTCACATTGACACGTGTATTAATCATCGATTTGCAAGCATCGCCGTTAAAGTCACGGACCTAGCTCTAAAGGACATTTACCCGCTTCTACAAGCTTTTGAAAGGATACCATTCATAAACTTTGTAGCTTTTTCCAAAGAGAAAAATACTCTCCTCGCATATGCCTTAATGCCATCATCACACTACATGGATACACTCTTTTACATAGTACATCATGTACTTTCCCCGAAGATGAACTATGATATTCACACAATAGATGTAACTTCATCTAGGGTCTATTCAATACCCTATGAGCACTTCTCCAACGGTAAGTGGGTGTTTAATAAGTACACCATATTGGAGAGCATACTGGAGTGTGTTGAAGAAGTAACAAAAATAAGGGGTGGTTGGATTAATCACAATTCAGGAGTTTAGTATGGGCACTTTCCGGGTATTTCGTCACCTATCATTTCGCGCTTAACCCCCTTTCCCCACCGATTTTTTATGTTCAAAATTAGTATCCTCTTCTTTGCCATATAAATTTTTCCTTTTTCACAAAAATTTTGAATATTTTTTGTGAAAAGGAAAAACAAAGCATTTTAGCATTCTGTAATTACTCCCTATAAAGTAGCTCCATAAAAGAGTAGCTACTTAAAAATGTCAATGATCTTGAGAGGTGTCCCCAAGCATGCTTGAAACGCTTATAAACCTAGTATATTCAAACCTGAATCTGATAATTTTCCTCTCTATACCAATGGCAATAGGCATTCCACCCATTCTGGCAGTGATCCTAAAGAAAAATGAGGAAGAGAAGTTCATAAGAAAGATCATGGATGAACTTGAGAATAGGGGCTTTGTTCAGGTTAACGATCCTAGGGAAATTGAGATTATAAAGAAGGCGATCGAATCCGGTGACCTAAGCGATGTGGTAATTCTTGGATCAAGAGTATTCAAGCGCTCTTACTTGGATAAAATGGTATCCGATATGGTTGAAAAAGCTAGAAAGTTTATATCCTCAAATAGGAATGTTGACCTCGATTCACTGAAGAAGTTTTTAGAAGTAGATGACATAGACATTCTGGCTATGGTTGTTACAAGGCTGTAGCTGCTGCATCCTATACAAATATTTTTTGAAAAATTTCCAGCTCGTATTCTCAGGGCGCCGGGGGCGGGATTTGAACCCGCGCGGCCGTTACGGCCACGGGCTTAGCAGGCCCGCTCCCTACCGGGCTAGGAGACCCCGGCTCTCTTTAACTTCCTGTGCAACTTCCATTATAGAAAATCTGTATGAGAACTTAATTAATGTTTAAACAAATTTATTTACGGTACTCCTGATAATTCTCTTAAGGACGCAATTGCCCCCGTAGCCTAGCCCGGTAAGGCGTCGGCCTTGTAAGCCGAAGATCCCGGGTTCAAATCCCGGCGGGGGCTCCAATATTATCAGCCCCATAGACCAGTCTAGAGGCGTGTGTGCCTCTCTACAAACTCACTTTTGTAGCTGCATTTTCCCTCTTTGCGAAGGTCGCAACAACCAAAGTTATTAGCATGAAGATTAGCGATATCATGTAAGGCGGAAACTCCGGAACAAGCGCGTAATTAAAGCTTTCTGCTGAGAGTTCATACCTGACATAAAGTGATTCTCTGTCAGTAATTTCTTCCAATATGGTGAAATTTGCAACTTGGCCGGGTTCCAAAGTCCAGGGATACTGCCCTGCCCAAACGCTAGAAGCGTCTCCAACCTCTCCAGATCCATCATAGTGTGTCGCGGTCACAGTCACAAGTCCTGTAGTTTGACTGCCAACATTCTTTACTTCACCTTGAATACGAATGAAATCAGGCGCAAAATAAGAACTATTCGACATTATTTGAAGTCCTAGAGGCTTTCCAATAGGATCTTCAGTGTAATGGACTCCTATGGTGTAGTGGTGAATTCTGTCAGCATCTTCGTAGCCGAAATTATGCTTGAACGGCGCCTTTCTGCCGCTCAGAACAACGTATAAGTAAACATCTTGATCAGCACTTTTTATAACCGCACCGTATTCGTCGTAGCAAATTATTGAAACATAAACATCCTTGGCAGCTACGTCCCCAAGGTTTTGAACTTCTCCCACGACAAAGTACTCCAAGTGGTACATGTACCCAGTATGACACACAATGACGACGTTCGCAGTAGCTTGGACTGGCGAAACAAAAAGAGATGCCAGCAAACTAACAACGAGGAACACACCTAGAATAGTGAACAACAAAAAATTCTTGTGCCTCAATTTTTGTCTCCTCTATCTATCCCTTTATCCATTACGTTATGCTATTTTTATATTTAGTTTTTGTTGTATCAAAATTTAGCCAAACGCGAGTGCCTATTTGGGCACATAAACACTTGCAAATCTTCAACCATCCCCATTCTCTCTCAATTGTAAAGAAAAAATGTTCCTTAAATCTCCGCACGTGAATCAATCAAAGGAAAGGAGAGAGCGCTCTAAAATGAAATTGAGTTTGGTCTAGGGCTTATGCTCGTACTCTATATCGCAAAATGATGATTACAGTGTTTTACATGCCTTCATTAGAGGGCAACTCCAACATTTTACGAGTTCCAAAGACTGTCCCACAACGCAAGAGGCTGTAGATGCGGAATCCATATGCTTTCATGCTGATTTTGCTGATGTTTTTTCATGACAGTGTAAGCCTACTGAATTGGCGACTTTGCTTCTATCATCTTTCTTATTTTCCTTCTTCTTCAGAGGCTGGGACTCAAATCCCTTGGTCTATTTAATTTCCGGTTTTTGAGACGTTTCCAGACTTTTTATTTTCACATTTATTACTAGTTCAGCCTTGAATAATAAGCTGAAACTGTAGAAAAACCAAAATGAAATTGGACCTTAGAAGTAAGTTGTATCCTACATTGAAGGAGAGAATCTTGACCTTAAAAATGATCCTATTAAACTTATTAGCAAAGAGAAAAATAGAACAACAGGAAAATACATCCAAAAAACATTAACCATTACATAGAATAAAACCCAGGAAACCATTATGTTCGCAACACCTAAGCTAGCAAAGTGTGCACCAGCTCCGAGTGAAAACCATACGAAAAGAAACATATAAAGAGTAGACGAAATGAGAATCAGAAAGATAGAAGCAATCCAAGAAAACAAGACATCCTTTAAATCAACTAGCACCGCTCCAGCCACTAAACTTGCTATAATGATGATTATATAATCTGTCCAGAAGAGACGAGGAACCCATTTACCCACGTGCGTAAAAACCATAACATGCTCGATCAAGACGGGATTTTGTATATACAAGAGCCAATAAGACTTGACTATGAGAGATGCGCCCGTAAAACTCCATAGGAAAACCACTAATAATTTGGTCTTCATCATCCTTAACCATTGCGAGGCTCTTGTAAAAATGGTTGTTGCGGTCATACTTAACCCAATTGCGTTTTTTCCATTCATGATGTCCTATTTGCGATAGGTATTTTCACTGTATGTATGTTACATATACGAAAATTAAGTTTTTGCAAGAAATGGTTGGCGTTTGTGGGGAAATGGGAAAAATAGACTTAAGTGAGAGTTATTATTTGGAAGATTGGTGGAATGGGGCAGGGGTTGCCAAGCATGGCTAAAGGCGCAGAGCCATATGAGAATGGCGCTTAGGCTTCAGGAGCCTGTCTCGTAGGAGTTCGTGGGTTCAAATCCCACCCCCTGCACTTTGTTGGCGTTAACAACGACTATTTTTGTTGAATTGCTTATTAACTAGAATCTTTCTCTTAAGTATAAAAGAGGGATTTGAGATATGGAGAAGAAAGAAGGTCCACGAATCGTCGAAGATATCAAGTATGAATACTATACTGATGTTACTCGAATTGGCATTTCTGAAAGAACAATAGTCATAGATTTCGGACGAATAACGCCATTCAAAGATGAACTCATATATCAAGCGAGAATATTTATGAGCCCCGAGCACTTTATACCATTTGTAGATCTCATGCAAAAATTCGCTGAAAAATATAAACCCAAAGAGAAGAAAGAGGGATGATTGCTTTGCAGCTTGAGTGGATAACTGACGAATCATTCCCTTCCGAGACCGCCTCAACGTTCGAAACTTCGTCTACAGAACCTTCTACAGTGAGCAGAGAGGTCCAAACAGTTCTTAATCCGGGCTATACCTTCACAAAGCCAGCCAAACTACCAAAATTCCAAAAAGCTGTTGAGCAGCATCCGAAAATTCATGGAGTGTTTGGTGATGATGCAACTAAA
>JAUQZC010000165.1 GCA_030587435.1 Candidatus Baldrarchaeota archaeon
TCATAAGGTTGGGGACAAAATAATATTTGATGGAAAGTCCATCAAAGGGAACATCTGCTATAGCGCGCTAATGACATTGCTTCCAAAAATTTATGCTATGCGATACGGCGCAGAATTTCCATGGGCAGAAGAATCAGAGAATAACCGTATACATCACTTCTTTTTATATTCCTTGGAATGCTTCAGAAATCATTTAAATTCTCTCGCATTATTGAATAATGTGAAGAATGATGGTTGTTGCCGGAAAAATTTTCAGACTTTCTGAAGCTCTGCCTATAGAAGAGCTGGCTTCTAGGCTTCAGGGCTATACAACTGAGGAAGAATATGAAGAGGGAGATTATCGATTCAAACTTGTAACGGAAATCGTCGGATTAACCACTAAAAACAGCAATCTTAGAGGAGTCTACTCTCACGATTACATAATTCACGTTTTTCACCGCGGAAAGGTCATTCCTTTACCACGCACAATCGAGGCTGTATTTAGCTTTACAGAACTCAAAGACAAAACTCTATTGACTATTGTCGAGAAGAAGCGACTAGCAAACTTCATAGCAAACAAAATGAGCGAAATAATCTTCGGAAAAGCTGGCTTAATAGTAGAGGTCAGAATTCCGCCTGAAACCCTCAGAGACTTTCACTTGAAAAACCCTGAAGACACAAAGATCACATTTTTCGACAACGTAGACATACCAAACATCAACAAGCTCTCGCTTTACGGACCAGATTTAATCAATACAACACTATTTGAAGACTATTGTAAACACGGAGACTTATGGTATATAGTTACAAGAGCTAAAAAATACGGCTACGTAGTAGGAATAACCCGTGATTCTTCAGTAACAGTCTTTAACCTAACAGATAAAGAAAAATATCTTGAATTTATAGAAAAAGAGATATGCCCGCTAGTTTCATAATATACTGAACGATTTCCCATTTAAAGCTGCTCTTTACTCTTCGTTAATTTGTTTTCAGCAGCTGCGTGTGCTTGTCTAGACAGATACACTGTAGCTGCTAGAAACACCGCCGTCGAAGTCATTAAAATATACACTAAGTTTTGAGTATTCTGGAGATTTTCAGAATAATCTAACAAATGCTCCTGATAATCGCTGTTTAGCTTTGTATAATTTTGTTGAAGCGCAGTGTAGTTTGCTAAAAGTGCGGAATATTCCTCTAGCAGCATCTGATAGGATGAATTCAAAGTTACAATTTCACGATAAAGCCCTAACACTGTGGAAGAAATTATTTGTATTGTATGACTACCCCAATTGTGGGATATGTAAAGGTGCAGATGCTCTGCATCTGAAGTATTTAGAACTTTAGGCTTCACTTCCACATTATCGATAAGTACAATTATTGGATTATCTGCCAGTTCTGCGGGAACCGTAACTCTCACAAATCCAGAAACAAACTTCTCAGTAGTAACCTCAAAGCATAGAATTACACTTCCTGTTTCGTCGGTCCTAAACGCGTAATTTGAAATTGACGAATTAGAAATAATGTTAACGTTACGTTTCTCTTCGTTTAAGATGATTTCAAATCCAAAAAACATTCCCATTAGAGGATAAATATCACTTCCCTGATCACTTATGACATAGGGTTGGTCGCCTATTCCATCTTGGTTTGAATCTTGCCCTGAGTAACGGCTCCAATAATTGCCTTCTCCTTTATAACTCCAAATATTATTAGATGAGCTGATCTGTGTATCCATAATATTGTCGATGAAGTTATTATGATAAATTATGTTGTTGACACTGTTGAAAATCACTATTCCTTTACTATTGTTTGATATAGTATTGCCCGAGATTAAATTGTTGTGAGAATAAAAATAGAGTCCCAATCCATTAATATTTTTTGAAATGATGTTGTTAAACACTTTATTTTTGATAGATGCTTGTATGAAGATTCCCTCATGGTTATCTGAGATAACGTTATTTGAAATTGTATTATTGTTTGCGGTAAAAAGCCCTATTCCGTTATTATTGTTCATTATTTTATTGTTGGTTATGACGCTACCGCTAAACAATCCTATACATACTCCACTATCTCCTATATTAGTGCCGCTGTTTCGTATTGTAAACCCACTAATCGTCACATTGTCGGCTGATATAGTAATTACACTACCTGTCCCGTTTCCGTCTATAATAGTTAAGTCGGGATTTTCTCCAAATAGAATGACACTTTTATTAACAACAACATTTTCATAGTAAATTCCTTCATGTACATAAATTATGTCACCAGTATTCGCATGGTTAATTGCATCCTGTATTGTTGGATAGTCTATTGGAACATGTAAAACATTAGCACTCGCGTTCACCTTAATTTGACATGTTAGGAAAGATGACAGAATCGTCAATAAAGCAAGTATAAGTAATATTAAATTGGCTCTTTTCAATTTAATCACATCATATAATTTTGTTAACAGATGGGTTATTAAAGATTAATTGGAAACAGCGGGACCATGTCTTAAGCCAGTGCTTTTCCGAGGAATAGAGAACTCGCCGTAGCTGTAAAGAGGGCAACTACGAAAATTAAGGGATCAATGACGGGGCGTAGTAGGTCCCATACTATAACTCCATAGGAAATAATTAGTGCAAGTAACGATGTAAAAATCTTAATGTTAACGCTCCATTTTCTGGGTTTAATTTTGTCTTGTTCAATAAGTATTTTATTGAGCATCTCTCTTGCTTGGTCTATTTGATTCTCTGTTGCAAAATTAACAATATTCTTGTCAACGTCTTGAAATTTGAAGCTTAAAAGCATGTATCTCTGTAATTCCCAAGGCTTTCTTTTAGGCAAAATCTTTACTACATTGCCCCTTTCCATTTTTTTCAAAATTGTCTGAATTTTACGTGTAAATTGAACATCACTGCTTCTTTCTTCCCCAAACAATTTTGTAATTATCTCTTTGACATTAGGGAGATGCAGTTCAAGTTGGAATGAGGCTATTGCCTCTGCAAGGCTGTATTGGTATTCTCCTTTTCTTAGACGTACGTTTGCAGCTATACAGTCTGTGTTAAGAACTTGTTTTAAAAGTTGAAGTTCATGTTGAGATAGTTCATGCGTAGGCAATTGCTGGTTCTCCTTTCAATAATGTCAATTGAAAGTATTTAAAAAAGTTTTCCGTAAAAATAAGCTTAATTCTAAAAGAAAAGGAGAATTTTTATTTTTTAACACTTATTCAACGAATTCCATAGAAAAAATTCGTAAATTTTTCAATATGCTTATTTAACTTACGGTTTGAAGCTTTGAACACTTTTAGTGAAAGCCGCTTAATTCATAGGAAGTATAGAGATTTCTTTGAAATAGTAGCTTCGATATTGGAGCTTGCCAAGAATACATACGTAAGCAGGTTTTTCCTTGTAAAAAACATTGGCACAAACTCTAGGCATATAAAGAAATATTTAGACATCCTCGTTCAAAGAGGACTTCTAGGAATTCGCTATAAAGACGGAAAGGTTCTATACAAAACAAATGAAAGAGGCCTTGTTTTCCTAAGGCATTATAGTGTTCTAAAAGAAATATTACTCGGCATAAATGCAGACCGTCCAATGGTAATGGCTGAGGCTATTTTGCCATTAGGAGGGGATAGGAACGCGTGCTAAAATGACGAAGCCTTCTCCCTTCGATAACCCGTCACAGTAATTTGAGAAGAGTTTAGCGCGCGTTCCCCCAAAATTTAGAATTCTATTCCTTTTCTAGGCGGGATTCCTTTTTGAAACGGGTGTTTAATTTCTTTCATTTCAGTTACTAGGTCGGCGATGTCAATTATTTCTTTTGGAGCGTAACGTCCTGTTAAAACAAGTTCAACGTGTTCCGGTTTTTCTTTAATCAGATTTATGACTTCTTCCGTTTTTATTAGGCGAAGAGAAATGGCAACGTTAACCTCATCTAGGATTACTATGTCGTATTCTCCGCTTTTTACGATTTTTTTGGCTAGTTCAAGTGCTTCTTTGGCGATTTTGACATCTTTTTTGCTTGGTGGAAACTGGGTAACAAATTTTCCTTGACCGAAGGCTTTCAATTTTAGGTTTGGCAACTTATCTATGATGTAGAGTTCACCGTAATCGAATCCGCCTTTGATAAATTGGATTATGTATACTTTTAGGCCTCTTCCAATGGCTCTTAAGGCTAGGCCGAAGGCGGCGGACGTCTTCCCTTTTCCGTTTCCAGTATAGACTTGGACAAGGCCCTCCTTAAGCTTTGGCTTAGTCATTTTCTTCACTTTTTCGTTTTATTTTTTCTTTCAAAAGCATGTCTGCAATAGTGTAGGGGTCACTCTCTCTATTCATAATCTTTTCAATGAGTAAATCCAGTTTCTTGTTTGTTTTAAGTTCTGCTATTATTGTGTCCGTGAGCCTCTGGCTTATTGCCTCTAAAAGTTCAGCTTTGATTCTTTTCCTTCTTCTCCTTTCGAGCTCTCCGGCCTCAAGATATTTTCTATGCTCTTCAACAGCCTTTAATAGTTCGTCTACTCCTTCCCCGGTTAATGCTACGGTTTTTATTACTTGAGGCTTCCATTTCTTTTCTGTATTTAATTCCAAGGCTGAAAGAAGGTCTATTACTGCTCTGTCAGCGTTTTCTCTGTCCGCTTTATTAATCACGAATACGTCGCCTATTTCCATTAATCCAGCCTTTATCGCTTGTATTTCATCGCCAAATCCAGGCGCGAGCACAACTATTACTGTGTGGGCAACCTTAACGATATCTACTTCAAGCTGGCCTGCGCCTACAGTTTCAACTATTATGTAGTCTTTTCCGGCTGCGTCCAGCACCTTTATTGCATCCTTGGTAGCCTTTGCCAGTCCACCTAGGCTGTTTCTGCTTGCCATGCTCCTTATGAAAACATCTTTGTCTAGGCTTAAATTTTGCATTCTTATTCTGTCACCGAGAAAGGCGCCGCCAGTGAAGGGACTTGTAGGGTCGACAGCTACCACTCCAACTGATTTTCCGTTTTCTCTAAGTTTTTTGACTATTTTTTCGATAAGTGTACTTTTTCCTGAGCCTGCTGGCCCAGTTATTCCTATGACATAAGCTTTTCCGGTATGTGGATATATGGCTGAAATTATTTTTTGAGCCTTTTGCCCGTTGTTTTCTATTATGGTTATTGCTCTCGCTATGCTTCTTTTATCTCCAGCAAGTATTCCTTGAACTAGCTTTTCAATTTCTGTCAAGCTTTTCCACTTTATGCCCTTTTCGGCGCATTCTCCTTAACAAACTTAACTATAACATCCGTTGGGGTTCCGGGACCGAATATTTCCTTTATTCCTATAGCCTTTAGTTTTGGGACATCCTCATCGGGGATTATTCCGCCTGCGAATACCATTACGTCTTTTACGCCTTTTTCCTTCAGAAGCTGCATTATTCTTGGGAATAAAGCCATATGCGCGCCGGATAGAATGCTTAGACCTATTACGTCCACGTCTTCCTGTATAGCTGTTTCAACTATTTGTTCTGGCGTCTGCCTCAAACCAGTATAGATTACTTCCATTCCAGCGTCGCGTAAGGCTCTCGCAACTATTTTTGCTCCTCTGTCATGGCTATCCAAGCCCGGTTTTGCGATTAATACGCGTATTTTCCTTTCAGTCATCCCCCATCACCTAGATTATTATCATTTCCTTATATACTCCGTATACTTCGCGGAGCACGTCGCATATTTCTCCTAGGGTTGCGTATGCCTTTACTGCCTCAATTATTGTTGGCATCAAATTTACGCCTTTCTCAGCTTCTACTCGCAGCTTCTCAAGTATCTCCTTAACCTTTTTGTTGTCTCTTTCTCTTCTAAGCTTTTGAAGTCTCGCAATCTGTTCTTCTTCAACTTTAGGGTCTATCTTTAACAGTGGAACTTCCTCATGCTCTTCAGTTGTATACTCGTTTACCCCAACAATTATTCGTTTTTTAGTGTCAACTTCACGTTGATATTTATAGGCGCTGTTAGCTATTTCCTGCTGTAGCCAGCCCTTCTCTATGGCTTCTATTACTCCGCCCATATCCTCGATTTTATGAATGTATTCCCAAGCTCGCTCCTCCATTTCATTGGTAAGCCACTCCACATAATAGGAGCCGCCAAGCGGGTCGATAACGTCGGCTACTCCACTTTCATAAGCAATAATCTGCTGAGTTCTTAATGCTACGCGAACCGCCAACTCGGATGGAAGACAAAGCGCCTCGTCAAAAGAGTTTGTATGCAACGATTGAGTTCCGCCTAATACAGCCGCCAAAGCCTGAAGGGTAACGCGCACAATGTTGTTTAATGGTTGCTGGGCCGTAAGCGTACATCCGCTTGTTTGCACGTGCATACGCATCCACATCGAACGTGGATTTTTCGCGCCAAAACGTTCCTTCATTATTTTCGCCCACATTCGGCGTGCAGCGCGGAACTTGGCGATTTCCTCGAAGAAGTTATTGTGGGAAGCGAAGAAGAAGGAGAGTCTAGGCGCAAAGTCGTCTACTTTTAAGCCTCTTTTCAGCATCTCTTCGACATAAGTTATTCCATCAGCAAGCGTGAAGGCTAATTCTTGCACAGCGTCTGCGCCAGCCTCGCGAATGTGATAGCCGCTAATACTTATAGGATTCCATTTAGGCATATACTTCGCGCAGAACTCAATCACGTCACATACAAGCTTTACAGACGGCCTAGGCGGAAATATTACAAGTTTCTGGGCGATAAATTCCTTTAGCATGTCGTTTTGGACGGTTCCGCCAAGTTTTTCTCTTGGAACGCCTTGTTTGTCGCCGACAGCGATGTACATTGCCAAAATCATGGCTGTTGGCCCATTAATAGTCATTGAAGTCGTAACTTTGTCGAGGGGTATTCCATCAAGCAAAATCTCCATGTCTTTTAGAGAGGAAACTGCCACGCCGCATCTTCCAACTTCCCCTCTAGCCATTGGATGGTCAGAATCATAACCCATTATCGTTGGATAATCAAAGGCTATGCTTAAGCCTGTTTCACCCTCCTTTAAGAGATATTTGAAACGCTGATTTGTTTGTTCGGCTGTTCCGAAACCTGAGATTTGACGCATAGTCCATATTCTTCCACGATACATAGTGGCGTGAATTCCACGCGTAAATGGATATTCGCCTGGGAAGCCTAAGTCTCTCATGTAATCCATATCTTTGATATCTTCCGGTGTGTAAACACGCTTAACTGGAATTCCAGAAATCGTATAGAATTCCTTTTGTCTTTCAGGTTTTGTCTCAATCCATTTTGGAACGGTGGTTGATTCCCATCGTTTTCTTTCCTCATCTATTTTCTTAATTTCATTCTTGTCAAACATGTTGATATTCCTCTTCATCTATGAACTTCTTGCTTAAGTTAAAATAAGAAATGAATCCTAAAAAGTTTAAGCATAACCCCAAAAAAGGTGGAAGTTTAGGGTCCAGCCGACTTTAGGACTTCCTCCTCTGGTGGGGGCTGCTTTATCAAGCCTTCGCGCATTAATAATTGGGCGGATTCCCTTGCGTTCTTTATTATTGTTAGGGCTCTTTCCCAAAGCTCCTGTCTGCTAAGCTTGATTCTTGCCACTCCGTCTTGGATGGACTTTAGTGCGCATGCAACTGCCTCGCGTGGATAGAGTTCCCATTCATCCATTCTCGGAATAATGTAGGTTTCGCTTAGGCCCTTCTCTTCGGCAACTTTCGCCAGTTCCTCAGCTGCGGCAATGCACATTTCATCAGTTATTGTTTTTGCCCTTACGTCTAATACGCCTCGGAAGATTCCTGGAAATCCAAGCGAATTGTTTATTTGAT
>JAUQZC010000167.1 GCA_030587435.1 Candidatus Baldrarchaeota archaeon
CCACGATTGCTCACTTCTTCTTTAAAGAAACTTTAAGGCCTATTGAAAAGTATTTTGACTTTATTTGCACTGGGTATGAAGCTGGATGCGATAAGTCAAATCCTAAGATATACATAAAGGTATTAGACGTTTTAAACATTAAACCTGAAGAAGCTGTTGTTATTGGCGACAATCTTCAATATGATGTTCTGCTTCCTAAAAAACTTGGCATGCATGCTATACTACTAGATAGGAAGGGTGAAAAGCAAGAACAAGAAGCTTCAGATGTTGTTGTAAAAGATTTGAGAGAAGCGATGGAAATGTTTTTAAATCGTTTTAAATAGGATGTGGATAAGATTTTACCCATGTGTGATTGCGATTTTCAGAAATAGTTAATTTGGGTTATCCTAAATTTTGTGAGGGTAGAATCCTAATGTTTTAATAAGGATATATAATATTATTTGAGGGGGTGAGGTGTTATGGAGAATTGGCGTTTAATTGATTTAGGTATGGCTGAGCCTTATGTAGCTCAATGTTTTTATGAAGCTGTTGCTCTCGCCATCGATAGGGGTCTATCTCCGAGTACCATTATTTTGGTGCAACCTTCAAGCCCCTATGTTTGTCTAGGATATCATCAAATTTTGGAGAAGGAAATTGATGTTGAGTATTGTAAGGAACGTGGTTTGCCTATTATTAGGAGGTCTCAGGGCGGTGGTGCTACTTATTTGAATAGTGATCAGATATTTTATCAAGTTGTTGCGAGCGAAGATAGTAAGGTTATTCCACGTAAGGTTGATGAGCTTTTTGAAAAGTTGCTGCGAGTTACTGTTTATGTTTATCGTGAACTTGGTCTTAATGCTGAATTTAAACCTTTAAATGATGTTATGGTTAATAATAGGAAGATTTCTGGTAATGGCGCAGGTAGGATTGGTAAAACAATTGTTCTTGTTGGCAATATTATTTTAGATTTAGACTATGATTCTATGGCTCGCGTATTGAAGATTCCTGACGAGAAGTTTAGGGATAAAATGGCTAAGAGCATGAAGGAGTGGGTTACTTCCATTAGAAGAGAACTGGGCTACATACCTCCTATAGATGAAATTAAAAAGATTCTCGTAGAGGGATACGAGAAAATCTTAGGAATTAAGCTTATTCCTTCTGAGCCAAGTGAAGATGAAATGAATATTTTTGAACGTGAGGTTAAGCCTAAGCATCTTTCGTATGAATGGCTTCACATGCCTGAATTAACGCACAAAGGGTTGACTATCGACAGGGCTGTTAAAATCGCTGATGGCATTAAGGTTATTGAAGTTGCTCATAAAGCTAGGAAGCTTATTAAGGTTACAGCTGAAGTCATTGGTGATAAAATTTTGGATATTATGATTACTGGAGACTTTTTCATGGTTCCTGAGGACGGAGTTTCAAAAATTGAAGCTGCATTAAAGGGCATGATACTTAACCGTGAAGAAATAGCGAAGAAAATTAGGGAGGTATTTGAAAAACATGATATACAGTCTCCCGGCATTTCCGCTGAGGATTTTGCTGACGCAATTATGAGACTCAAAGAATACACCGAAAAGTATCCTCCAGAAGTTCGTCCCTTTGCTGAACCAGAAAAGAAAGATTAGCATTTCTTTATATTTTTGTTAATATTTCCTGCGCAGCTTCTAGTCCCACTCCGAGTTTAATTTTGTATCCACATTTCATTAACGAGTTTTCTATCGCGGCTATCGTTGCTAAAATGTCTGTTGGTTGAACTGTTCCCATGTGGCCTACTCGGAAGATCTTGCCTTTAAGTTTTCCAAGTCCCCCAGCGACTATAACCCCGTTCTTCGCCATGTTTTTTCTAAACTCTTCGTCTGTTACCCCTTCAGGATAGTATACTCCTGTTACAGTGTTTGCTGCATATTCTTCGCTTATAGGTACTATTTGTAGTTCTAGTGCTTTTAGAGCTTCTCTAAATGCTTTTGCAATTGTTTGATGTCGTTTAAATCTTTCTTCTATCCCTTCTTCTAGAATCTGCTTTACACTTTCGTATAATGCGTATATCATATTTACTGGTGGTGTTGCAAAGTAAGCTGCTTGACCTTCAGCGTATGCGTCCATTATGGGTTTCCATAGACCGATATCCATGAAGTATGATTTTACTGGTTCTTTTCTTTTCTCGTATGTTTCTAAAGCTTTTGTGGAGAAGGCTATTATTGCTAGTCCAGGTGGGACCCCCAAGGCTTTTTGCGACGCTGTAAATAATATGTCTATATTCCATTTGTCCATTCTTTCCTCTTCTCCAGCTGTTGCACATACGCCATCAACTATGAAAACCGTATCTGTATCTTTCACGATTTCTCCTATTTCTTTTACTTTAGCTGACACACTTGTGCTTGTGTCTACGTGTGTTAGGGTTACTGCTTTGTATTCCTTCTTTTGCATCTTTTCCCTTACAGTTTCCGGCTGTATGTTTTCGCCCCACTCCTTTACTTCAACATAATCTACTTTAAGATTGTATCTTTCGCATATTTCTTTGAATCTCTCTCCAAAGTAGCCGTTTGAAAGAATAAGTATGTTATCTCCCGGTTCGCATATGTTTACAATCGCCATTTCCATGGCTAGGGTTCCGCTTCCAGCTACAACGAAAATCTCTCCCTTTTCGGTTAAGAAAATCTTTTTTAGCCCTTCAAGAGTCTTTGAGAATATTTCTATGAATTTCGGGCTTACATGAGATAAAGTTGGCTTGCTTAAGGCACTTAGAACTTCTGGATCACAAATTACAGGTCCTGGTATCATTAAAAGCGGTCTTCCAACTTTCAAGCTTCTTTCCCCCATTTCATTTAGAGTAGTGGTTAACATAAAAGTTTAATTGACTTTCAAAGGGGTTGTCCGGTTGATATTTGTTTTAATAGATATTACTACATTTCGAAGCATTTATAAGGATGCAAGCCAAATAAAATATCAGATGTTCGGAGTTGATTAAAGTGGATTTTTGTCCACACTGTGGAAGTAAAATCGATGTTCCAGGTGCAAAATTTTGTTCGAAATGCGGGCAACCACTAGCTGACGAAGTTGCACCTTCACCACCCACTCGCGGCGGTCTTTTAGATCCCTCAAGGAAATATTACTTCGTTAAGGAAAAATACTGGGACTTAGGTTACGGAGATGTATATGATGAACATGGAAATATTATTGGTCGTATGCATCGTAGATTGCTCTCTTTGAGGGCTTTAATAGAACTTAGAGAAGCAGATAATCAAACAATGGTTGGTGCGGTTCATAGAAAGATTGTTGCGCTGCGTCCAACTTATGATATTAAGGATGCGAATGATAGGCTTGTTGGTAGGGTTGCTAAAAAGCTTTTGAGCTTCTTCCGGCCGTCTTTGTGGCTTGAAGACGAAAATGGCAGAAAACTTTTGACTGCAAAGGGCAATTTATTTGGCTGGGATTTCAAAATATTCGACGATAAAAACAATTTGGTGGCTACCATTAGTAAAGCTGATAGACTCAGGGACATATTTCTTGGCGATGTTTTTGATTTTAGTGACAAGTACGCTGTCCATGTTGTTAAGGACGACGTAGATAGATTACAACTGCTTGGTTTCGTAATTGCAATAGACAACATAGTTCACGATAAAAGACGGCGATAATCAACAAATCTTTACCTATTTTATTTTTACACTTCGATTTAAAATTAGGAGGTTTTAACTGTTAGATGTAGTGTTTTACTGCTATCATTCGGATATGATCTCCTGCATCCTCAGCGGTGTCTATTGCAAATTCTATTAAGTTTATGAAGTCTCTAACTGTTAAGAGGGTTGGTGTACTAAGTTCATCGCTAAGTCTGATGATTTCGCCTGAGATTTCATGATATCGGTCGTCCATATCTGTCTCTAGTTTTTCGATTTCCTCCACTATTCTAAGCGATTCTTCAACATTTATTCTTAAAGCTTCGATTGCCTGTTTAACCAAGTCTGCAATTTTTGTTACCCCCTTAGAGAACAGGGCAAAGTGTTCTCTGATCTGCTTTGGAAAGTCTTTTGGATTAAGTAGTGTAAGTCTACGACCGGCGCCAACAACATACCCAGCGACGTCATCTACAAGTTCTGTCAGCCGTAGGAAATCGGCTCTATCTGGAGCCTCCAATACTCCTATGGATAATCTAAGCATGATTTCTCTCTTAATTTCATCTGCTTTTCTTTCTAGCATCTTTGCTTCCTGTACCAACTTTTTCGCCGCCTCTACATTTTCACTGACAAACGCGTGTGTTGCTAATTCTACTCTTCTTGCTGCTTCACATACTAGTTCGGTGTGTTTAATGGAGTATTCAAAGGCTGGCCAGCCGGGTCTTGTTTCTTTGACGATTATTAAAACGGCGCCTGCGCAAATAATTAGCAAAGAAAATACTAAAGAGAAGGCCAACTTAATGTTATAAATATCGATGATTAAACCTAGAATGAGGGGACCTGTAAAGTATCCTGCATCTCTAAGACTTCTATATAGTCCAAGGGCTGATCCTTTTAACTCTGGTCTGACGACGTCTGCTGAAACGGCTGGTAGAACCGGGTAATATAGACCTACGCCAATACCTGCTAAAATTGTAAACGCTAACACCGTTGGAAAGCTTTGTGCCCAGAGAATTAGGAATAAAAATGTGCCATTTAATAGGAGCCCGGTGATGCAGGGTATTTTTCTTCCAACCATATCGCTTATTTTACCGCTTAGGGGCATTGAGAGAGCCCAGACAATTGTAAATGTTCCTTGAATAATACCTATTTGTTCTATGTTAAACTGGATGACCTCGCTAAGATATATGGGTAGGAAAACCCATATTAGTCCGTCTCCGATTTTTGTTATATGCGCAGCGAAATATATTGTTAAGAGACCTGGGTTTTTGGCGAACTTTGATAGATTTCTTCTTTTAGAAGTTCTATACCTACCATTATATTCTCTTTCTTCGACAAAGACTTTTGTTTCTCTAACAAGAACTATTGAAATGATAAAGACGATTAGAGATATTGTTACCGTGAAGAAAAGTGGTTTTCTGAGTGATTGGTATATTGTTGCTAGTATTCCTGCTATTAGTGCACCTGTACTTAAACCCGCGTACACAGAGAGCTCCATTAGTCCAAAGGAAAATGCTCTTTCTTCAGAACCTCCAATATCACTTAGGGAGACCATAGCAGCTGCGAAAAACATTCCAGTGCCTGCTCCAATTAGACAGTTTGCGATTAAAATTTCGAAATAAGAATTTGAATATGCAAGTACGAATGCTCCTAGAATGTATGTCATACTACCCATAATAAAAGCCATTTTTCTTCCAAATTTGTCACTAATTACGCCGCTTGGCATATCCATGGTTGCTTTAAAGATACCAAATGCCGATACAACAGCTCCGATTTGAACACCTAATGTAACATATTTTTCCGCATATAGGGAAATTATGGTTCTCTCTACTCCGGTGGCTGAACCTAGAAGAAACACGGTGATGAGAATTATTAATGCTATTTTTGGATGTAGTTTTATTCCAATTTTTTTCGCTTTTTCTTTCAATTCAGTCATTGAATACCCCTTTTTGCATTAAATACGACATTAAGATCTGGTAAAAATTCGTTTAATAAATTTGTCTAAAAAGTAAATACTTTACAATTTTACGCTAAAATTTGAATGTTAATCGTTAGTATTAGCTGTATAAAGCACCAATTTATTGATCGATAGATTATTTCGCGAGTAGAACGCTCATGAAGGTTGTATCTTCTTTTATGAGTATTATTTCGGTGTTTTCTGTTTCAACGGTTAATCCCACAACCTTAGTGCCGTCAAGTTTTTCAGCAAATTTGTCTAGTTTGCCGAGTAGATACGCCATTCTGGCCGTGAACTCTTCAGTTATATCTGTTTCTAAGGTGGACTTTACTGGAAGCCCATCGATTGTCGAGAGTATTACGCCTAAAAACCCCTTTTTGTCTTTAAATCTGTCAATTAATTCTTTAAACATTTTATCGCTTAAAGTTATTTTCTTAGCCATAGAGTTCACCTTGATGTTTAAGTACATCTAGTACATTTATTGGGTACATTTATTAGATTATTTGTTTTCAAACGAATTAACCTTCGAGCTACATGTAATCACAATATTTAACAAAGCAGTATAAAAATGTGTGGTGTACTTCTGTGTCAAATCTTACGATTGAAAAGGCGCAACAATATCTTAGAGACCACGGAATAGATTTATGGTTGATTGTAACAGCCGAAGGAAAAGATATACATAGCCCCTTTCTATTGGGGGCACGTTGTTTCGGTAGACATGCAATAATTATACCTAAAGATGGAAGCCCAATAGTTATTTGTACATTAATGGAAGCCCCCATGGTGCAAAAAGCGAAACAAATAGAAGAAATATTACCATATAAAAAGAGTGAAGAGTTTATTGAAAAACTTAGGGAAATTGTTTACAAAATTTCTAGAAAACCGATTATAGCGCTTAACTACGTGGAAAATCTATATAAAGAGGGAGGAGAAGCCATTAACACTTTGACGTATGGAGATTACTTAGCATTAAGAAAAATTTTTCCAGATGCAACTTTTGTTTCTGCTCAAGGACTTTTAGAGAACTTAAGGACAATAAAAACTCCTGAGGATGTAAAATTACATGAAAAAGCTGTAGAAATTGCTCTTGAAGCCATGGAGAAAGCCGTAGAATCGATAAAACCTGGTATAACAGAGTCTGAAGTTGCTGCTGAGGCTGAACATTTTATGAGAAAAAGAGGGGCAACCCCAAGTTTTCCAATAATTGTAGCTTCCGGTCCAAATAGTGCTGATCCACATCATGAAACTGGGGAAAGGAAAATTCAAGAAGGAGATTTAGTGATTATCGATCTTGGTGCAGAATATAAATTAAGGGTCAGCGATATAACTTGGACGGTTTATGTGGGAGAAAAACCTCCAGAACTATTCCAACGAATGTTTAACGCGGCTCTCGAAGCTCAGAGAAAGGCGATCAATGCGATAGGTCCTGGGGTGGAGGCATGGAAGATAGATAAAGTAGCTAGGGATATTATTTTAAAGCATGGTTTTAAGGAAGAAGAGTTCCCGCATTCGACGGGGCATCCTATTGGCATTGATGTACACGATATAGGGCCGTTGCTGGGAGAGAAGGGCAAGTCTAAGAGAGCGGAAATGAAATTGCTGCCAGGGATGATTGTAACAGTGGAACCTGGAATTTATATTCAGGGTAAGGGTGGAGTTAGAATCGAGGATGATGTACTTGTAACTGAGAAGGGACATAGAGTATTGTCGAGGACTCCAGATGAATTAATCTGTATTTAATTTTTGTCGAAATTCAGCGTGTTAGGGGGAATTGGTTTTGGTTGGAAAGATCGTTATTGTTGGTGGTGGGGCTGCTGGTGTTTCAGCAGCTTTATGGGCTAGAAAAGTGGATAGAAAAGTGGAGATAGTAGTGGTAAATCGGGAGAATTATCCGGAGTATTCACGTTGCGGCTTACCATACGTTATTAGTAGGGTAATCTCTGATCCAAACAATCTTATAGAGCATTCCTCCTCTTGGTACAGTAAATTTTTAAGGATAGAGCTTAAACTCGGGCGTGTTGTAGTAGATGGTGACCCTGATAAGAAGATTTTGGAAATAAAGAATCTTAGAAACGGTAAAGTCGAGAAAGAGCAATATGACAAGTTGATAATCGCTACGGGGAGTTTCCCAAGTGTTCCACCTATACCCGGCGTTGATAAAAATGGCGTTTTTACACTTAAAACAATTGAAGATGCTGTAAAGATCCGCGAAGCTGCTGAAAAAAGCAAAAATGGTGTTATTGTTGGTGCTGGGATGATTGGACTTGAAGTTGCTGAAGCACTACATAGCTTAGGGTTAAAAATTACCGTTGTAGAACTTCTTCCACAGATTTTACCCACGGTTCTTGATGCTGATTTTGCTAGGATCGTGCAAAATAGAATGGAAAAAGATGGAGTAACCGTGTTAACTGGAAAACGTGTTGAAGAAATTTTAGGCAACGGAAAAGTAAGAGGAGTTATTGTTGAGGGAGAAGAAATACCAGCCGATTTAGTAGTTGTTTCAACTGGAGTTAAACCGGAAACAGAACTCGCACAAAAACTAGGTATCGAACTAGGGAAAACCGGTGGAATAAAGACAAATGAACATATGGAGACAAACGTGGAAGATGTTTATGCTGCAGGGGACTGTGTAGAAACAAAATACCTTGTAACAGGTGAACCGATTTTAGCTGCAATGGGAACAGTTGCTGTGAGACAAGGTAAAGTGGCTGGTATAAATGCTGCTGGAGGAACTGCGATTTATCGCGGAACTGTTCTTACAAGAGTCACTAAGCTTTTTGGTCTTGAAATAGCTTCAGTTGGTTTAACTGCTCAACAAGCAAAGAAGATAAACATAAGACCTGTCATTGGGACTGTGAGAGGAAAAACGAAACCTGAATATTTCCCAAATAGCAAAGAAATACATGTAAAAATATTAGTGAACCCAGAAGATGAACGTGTAATCGGTTCTCAAGCGATTGGTGAAAACGGTGTAGCGACTAAGGTAGATATCATGTCGCTGGTTCTAATGAAAAACTTGACAATAGACGATTTACTTTCGCTGGAAACAGCTTATGCGCCTCCAATATCACCAGTGTGGAACCCATTAATCGTGGCTGCCGACGCGGTTGTCAGGAAGCTGAAGAAAAAGAAGTAAAAATATTTATGATAGAGTATCATGGCTCTCCAGCTAAGTTAAATATTTTCTTTGATAATAGCATCAATGAAGGGAAGATTTCTTTACCATCGAACACTTTATATCGTTTTTTAAATTTTTATAATTGGGGGTTAGTTCTTAAAATGTCGGGAAAATTTTCTGAGGAAAGAATAGTTTTTCCATTTACAGCTGTGGTTGATCAAGATTTATTAAAATTAGCTTTAATTTTGAATGCAATAAATCCTAAGATAGGTGGCTTGCTAGTAAGGGGGGAGAAAGGTTCTGGCAAAAGCACCGTGGTAAGGGCTTTAGCAGATTTGCTACCTGAAATAAAGGTTGTGAAAGGTTGCCCTTTTAATTGTAATCCTGAAGACCCGACAAACATGTGTGATGTTTGCAGAGAGAAATTTGAGAAAGGTGAAGAATTACCAGTTGAAAAGAGAAAGATGAAAGTTGTTACGTTGCCAATTGGTGCAACAGAAGATAGAGTTATAGGTTCTTTAGACATAGAAAGGGCATTAAAAGAAGGAGTAAGGGCTTTACAACCCGGGATTCTTGCGGAAGCTAACCAAAACATCCTGTACGTCGATGAAATTAATTTGCTGCCAGATCACATAGTAGATGATATTTTAGATGCAGCTGCTTCAGGTTGGAATATTGTTGAGCGAGAAGGCATCTCTATTGCTCACCCCTCTCGCTTTATACTTGTAGGGACAATGAACCCGGAGGAGGGTGAATTACGACCTCAATTGTTGGATCGTTTACCTTTATCGGTTTCGATCAGAGGAATTCAGGACGAAGAATTAAGGGTTGAGGTTATAAAAAGGAACTTAGAGTTTGCTGAGGATCCCTTGAGATTTAGGAAAAAATATGAAGAAAAGCAGAGGGAACTTAGAGAAAGAATAATGAAAGCAATAGAAATGCTTCCAAACGTGCGGATACCCGAACCCGTTTTGAAAGCTGTAGCGAAATTATGTTTAACTCTTCAGGTTGATGGTCATAGGCCAGACATAGTTATTGTTCAAACTGCGAGGACTCTTGCTGCTTTTCAAGGAAGAACGATAGTTGAACCTGAAGATATTAATGTTGCAGCTAAGCTTGCACTTGGCCATAGAACTAGGCGTGGAGGGTTTGAGGAACCAGCAACATATGAGGAAATAGATACTGCCTTCAAAAATGTGATGAAATCCATGAAAAACTTTTTTCGTCGAGAGGGAGAGAAGTATGTCCTACAGGGAACTGTTGCCAAGGTAGGTGGCAGAAAACATGATACGTCGCCAGAAATAGATTATGCACCTGAAAATTCGATGAAAAAGCGTTCTAGATTTAAAAAAACTTTAAAAATTACACGTGCTTCCAAGGAAAAAGAAAAGGAGAAATTAGATGAACTTCTTAAAAATGGACAAAAGAAAAGTGCACTTAGTAGTATAGGAGGGTTTGGAAAGGCCCCTAAAGAAGTGGCGTTAAAATTTTTAGGTGGAATTGTTCACTCCTTTAAGTCAAAAGAGAGTTTTTTTAGTAAAGCTGCCAAAAAATTGAAATCTGTTTGGAGAGAAAAAATTTCAAAAAAATATGTCGTTATAAGAGAAGGCAGAGAAAAAGAAGAAAAGATTATGATAGATATAGCTCCTTCACTTTTCCCGGCACTAAGTGTTTCCAAGAAAGTGCCTTTTGCTTTTGGTAAAACAGTTCTAGAGGAAATTAAGTCCCGTAGGGAAAAATTTGAATTTCGATTCGATGTAAAGGTTAAAGCTAGAAAAAGTAGATATCTTTCTGGTAAAAGGGCCTTAGCAGTAGTATCGGCTCATAAAGGTAGAATAGTGGGCTATGAGATTCCTGAAACCTACAACGTTGACATAGCCCTAGAACCTACTTTAAAAGCTGCAGTAATACGACAAGGACGATTTGCTGAACAACTGGCCATACAAGTTGAACCTCAGGACTTAAGAACGAATGTAAGAATGTATAAAGCACCAATTACTATGCTGTTAGTCTTAGATTTGAGTGAAAGCATGTTATATCATCTTAAAGCGATTTCTGAAGCTGTATTTTCTTTGCATAGGAAAGCTTATCGTTATAGAGATCGGGTGGGATTAATTGTTCTTCAGGGAGAGAAAGCTAGGATAGCATTTCATCCAACTACAAATATTAATATAGTAGCGAGAAAAATTGCAGAGCTAAAAGTTGGCGGTAGTACACCGCTGGCTGATGGGTTACTTAAAGCTAACCAAGTATTAACACAGGAGTTAAGAAGAAATCCAGATACTATTCCAATTATTGTGTTAGTTAGTGATGGACTAGCAAATGTTCCATTAAAACGGCCGATAAGCCCTTCATTAAGAGATAAAATTCCGATGCCGGCGCAGGCTGATGTAATAGCTGCAACTCTTCTTTTAGCGAGAAAAAATATTCCCATCGTGGTTATTAATCCTCTTCACTTAGATAAGTGGGATGCAAAGCTCATAATATCTCCAACACATCTCTTAATATGGTTAGCGCAAGTCACAAGAGGCAGATATTACGGGTTTAAAACGGAAATGTTTAAAATAACATTAACGTCGGAGAGAATGGTTAAAGCTATTGAAAAAGCTATAAATAGCATAATTACCGAAACCAAGGGGCCTTTTCCTATACGGGCTTAGGTTGCTTTACAAAGGCAATAATTTTTATGTTTTTGATGTAAAACATTTAACTATGGAAAACAACCCCTAGTATTTACACGACGACTTATAGTTGGGTTGTTTTTAGGATCGATTATAACGCTGATAGGGATTTACATAAGTTTCGTTTTAAAGTCGGTTTTTCTATTACTTGTATCAGTACTTGCTTTTGCGTTTATGTTTGGTTTACTTATTACTGCATATTTTGAGTGGCTAGGATGAAGAATGTTTAAAATGAGAACTTGCGGTTTTTCATACCATTGTTTGCTTGTCTTATTTACATAGTTATTTAATGGTATTTTAGAAGCACCTTTTCGTTTTAGTTAGATTTTATTTAACGTAAGTTTGTTAATATGATACTTCACGATTAGAGCATTTAAACTAAGTACTGGAATTTAACAGTTTATATTATTGTATTTAACAGTAGATATGAGAGTTAGTGGAGTTTGCAACTTTCATTAACGGTAAAATTTAACTAGGTAAAAACTAACTTGATAGTGAAGGATGTATTAAAATTAGAAGGGGAGCACGATTTCTATGTATGCGATAGTATTGGCTGGAGGTTTGGGTCTTCGCTTGAGGCCTCTGACTAACCGAAAGCCAAAGCCTATGGTTGAAATACTTAGGAAACCTATCTTGGAGTATCAAATAGAGTGGTTAAAATCGCAGGGAGTTGATAATTTCGTTATTGCTTGCGGATATAAGCATGAAAAAATAGTAAAATATTTTGGGGATGGAGAAAAACTTGGCGTGAGGATACAATATTCTGTTGAGAAAGAAAAGCTGGGAACTGGAGGAGGTATAAAACAAGCTTTAAACTATGTTGATGAAAACGAAGAGGATATTATAGTTACTAACGGAGATATAATTACAACAATAGATTTAAAACCTATGATAGAATATCACAAAGAAACTAATTTTATGGCTACAATGCTCCTGGTTCCATTCAAAAGCCCTTACGGAATTGTAGATGTTGATGAAACTAGTAGAATAAGAGGATTTAGGGAGAAACCTGAGTTGCCCTATTGGATTAATGGAGGAGTATACATAATTAAAAGAAGTATTGTGGATTTTTTGCCTGATAAAGGAGATATTGAAAAGGAAACATTTCCAGTTTTAGCTGAAAAAGGATTATTGGGTTCATATAAGTCTAGAGGGTTTTGGAGGGCAATAGATACTATAAAAGATTTGTCAGAAATAGAGGATGAACTTAAAAAACTATTAATGAAGGTTCTTCTTGAAAAGTCTCGAAAAGGGTAAATTAAGGGAGTTTAGCAAGTAAATCTTCATCTATTTCGTGTATAAAGAAGTCATTTAGCTTATATTTGTATTTTTCTCTTTTTCTTTTATGTTTTTCGAGGAATTTAATTACATAGTCCGTTAATTTGAGTTTGCACTCGCCACATAGAATGTTTCCATTTATGCAATCGCTTCTCAGCTTTTCTATTTCTTTATCGTCTTCAATGAAATATATGTTTAACATTTCATAGACTACACATATGTCTGGGTTTCCGCCTTTTTCTCTCTGTTCCTTGACTGTTGGCTGTCCTCCCGTGAAAGCGTTCCAAATTTTTTTCCTTGCTTCTTCAGGGCTGTCCGTTGCAAATATGCAGGTTTCTGGCTGACTTGAACTCATAGGTTCTCCCGTTAACCCTCTTAAGTATTTAAGATATAGACCAGCTGGTTTGAATACTCTGATTTTTTCTGCGACATCTCTACTAATTCTAATATAGGGGTCTTGGTCGATAGCTACTGGTACTACGGTTGGTAGGTTATGGACTAGAACCGGATAAAGTATGTGTGCCATTTGAATACATGAGTAAAATATTTCTCCAGGGTTGTTTTCTCCTTTAAATCCAAAAACAGCTTTTACAGTACTGTATGTTAAATGTCTTGACAATTTTATTGCAGTTCTATACACCCATGGTAGTTCTGTGGAAATAAAACACTCAGTTTTTTTAGGATCATAACCTAAAGCAATAATGTCCAAAGCGTTATCTAATGCAAAGTATTTTGCTTTTTCTAGGCTTTCAACTTTTCTAAAGACATATTTTTCATCGTCGGAAAAGGGTATGCAAACGTTGGCTCCCATTTTCTTTTGAAGATATAGATTAAATTCGTAAAGGGTTAAGTGACCTATATGCATTCGATCTGATGGCCCCCGTCCACTTAGAACCGCAAAGATATTTCCTTTGTCGACTTCGTCTAGGATTTTGTCGAAATCTCTATGAGCAAAGACAATGTTGCGTTTTAAGAGTCTATGAGGTTCCTTAAATCGATTTAAGATCGGCTCTATTTTAGACACACCGAAATATTTGATGAGTTTTTCATAATCTGTAATTTTTTTGACTTCTCCACCTTCAACAAGTGACATTGTTTATCTCCTCTTAAATCACATCATCTAAGGTTTTAGATGTACCTCTTAACTTAATTGCTTAAGTTATGAACCAACAGATAAATTAACATATAACTTTGTTGTGTTCTTTTCCACATGGTACTTTTATGTTTTAAAATTTATTTAACCAATGATTTCAATACAAGTCGTGAAATTACTCGCAAAGTTATATGCTGTGAAGAGAATTTAGATATCTGCTTTTTGATATTCTTACCTAAAATTTAAAATATTGCATTTGCTTAACGTATCTTAAACCGTAAGAGTTAAGAAACACTACTACTAATAACTCAAATACTAACTCACTTTGAGGTTGGTTAACGATGGTTTATCTTTTCAAGATAGTTTTGATCGGCGACGGCGGCGTCGGGAAAACAACTCTGAGAAAAAGGTTCATGGGTGAAGGATTTACTGCATCATACCTAGTTACTATTGGTGCTGATTTTGCCGTAAAGAATGTTGAAACATCCGATGGCACCCAGGTCAAGTTTCAGATATGGGACTTAGCTGGACAACCACACTTCAAAGCAGTAAGAGAAGGTTTCTATAGAGGTTCAAGAGGAGCTCTCCTTGTCTACGATGTAACGAGAAGGGAAACTTATGAACATCTTGAGCTTTGGATGAAAGAGCTTTTGAATAATGCAGGTACGAAAGTTCCAATAGTTCTAGTTGGAAATAAAATTGATTTACGTGTTCCTGGGCGAGATCATATTACTACCGAAGAAGGGCTTAAGATGAAACAGTCTTTGGAAGATGAGTACGGGGTTCAAGTCCATTTCATAGAAACATCTGCTAAGACTGGAGAAAATGTAAATACTGCGTTTATAACACTTGCTGATATGATTTTAAAGGCAGTTAAGGAATAATTAAATTCTCATAATCTTTATTTAAATATTGAACCACTCGCAAAACAGTAGTTCTAGTTTTTAGATTTCCTCAATCTACACGGTTAAAAAAGCCATAAGGTTATCAAAAAATTTATAATCCATGTTATAGTAACTTTATTTGCCCGTCCTTAACGAGGGATGGGACAAGAGGTGCAAAATTATGAGAAACATGTATCTTTTCAAGGTTGTATTGATTGGCGACGGTGGCGTTGGGAAAACAGCCCTTAGGAAAAAATTCATGGGTGAAGGATTCAGTGGTGCATATATAATGACAATTGGCGCCGACTTCGCCATAAAGAGCATTAAATTAACCGATGATGCACAAGTTAAGTTTCAGATATGGGACTTAGCTGGACAACCACACTTCAAAGCAGTAAGAGAAGCATTCTATAAGGGTACGAGTGGAGCTCTTTTGGTTTACGATGTAATGAGGAGAAACACGTTTAAAAACACTGTTTTTTGGATGGAAGAGCTAATAAAAAATGTGGGAAGAATACCGGTTGTTTTAATTGGAAACAAAATAGATCTCAGACCCGTGGCGGACGCTCCACCCGACCCGAGACGCAGTTGGATTAGTAATGAGGAAGGACAGATATTGAAAAGATATTTAGAAGAAAGATTCGATGTTCCAATAGTTTTCATAGAGACGTCAGCTAAAACCGGGGAAAATGTTGATCTAGCATTTCATGAACTAGCATATCTTCTGTTACAAACTGTTAAGAATGTAAGAATGAATTATATAGGTGATATTAAATATCGATAAGTTTACATCGATTATATTGCCCATTTAGGTTTATGTGGAAATGTCAAATGCTGAATTTTTAAGTAATATGGAAGTTGAGGTCAAAGCAAAAATTGACGATATTAGGGGGGTGAAGAGGAAAATACTGGCTAGTGGTGGATCTTTTATTTCTAGAAATTTAATTAGGGATTTTAGTCTTGACTTTGAAGACAGAAGGCTTCAAGAAAGAGATTACGTATTGAGAGTTAGAGTTTTTGAAGATGGTAAGGGAGTGATAACTTTTAAAGGTCCGCGAAAAGTAGATAAGCAATATAAAATTAGAGAGGAATTGGAGGTTCACGTTAACAACGGCATGAATGCTGTTAAGATATTTGAACGCTTAGGTTTTAGGGTTATTTTTAGGATTGATAGAATTAGAGAGATATATGAGTTTAAAGATGAGAAAGTACAAGTTATGTTAGATGTTTTCCCAGAAATTGGATCTTTTATGGAAGTAGAAGGAAATAAGAAAGGAATCGAAGAGGTTATTAAAAAATTAGGGATGAGAAGAGAAGAGTTTACAGCTTTAACATTGCGTCACTATATTGAAGATTATAAGAATCGGTTTGGCAGGGTTCCAAAGCTAACTTTTGACGACTAATTTTTTGATACAGGTGTTTTCTTCTGTGGGCGGTTGAACTACTACCATTTCAATATTTGGTGAAACCGCTTTTGCAAGTGACTCAACATATGGTAAGCAGAGAGTTTTACAGTAAATTTTTCCTTTCGATTTAAAGAAATTCCACATAGGGCAATTTGGATGATGAAATTCTATTTCATTTTCATTAAGTTTTTTAGCGACCATTTTTACTTTGAAAATGTTACCCATGATAAGCCATGCATCCGCAGCATCTCTCAGACTATTTCCAAGATTAAGTTCCTCTTTCATTTTTTCTCCATCTTCTGTTCCAAATTTCGCCATAAGGTCAGCAAGCAATCGCTCACCTTTTTCTCCGAAGTTTTTCTTTAATAAATCAGCGACACCTACCATTAATTTGTAGAAACTTTCGCTTACAATGCTAAAGCGGGCTCCATTTGTTATTAAGCCACGCGAAGCAAAAAATCTTTTTATATTCACATAAACACCTCATTTTGACTCCTCAATTATGTCTCCAATCCATGCAAAGAAAGCTGAAGCAACAAATGCTATGAAAGCTGAAATTAAACTAAATGCTTTCTGAAGAGGTGATACTTTTAAAAAACCAGCTATGACGAATAGACTTCCTAGGAATATACCTGTGGCTACAAAGAGAAGTACTACCGATATGCCTTTAAGCCTTAATTTATTTAATATTCTCTTAATTTCCTTTTTCATTGTAAGCCACCCAATGTAATTTATTTAGGTGACTTTTTGGCAGTTACTTTGATATAACCTTTTCTCTCCTCGAGATGTAAGTAAATATTAGTATGCTGGCATAAATATCTTTTCCTAAAACTAGTTTAAGAAAATAAAATAGTTAGAGGTCTTTTTGAAGCAAGTCGCGGTCAGCGTTCTAGAGGAAATTTAAAGGGAAAATATAGCCATTTAACAGTTTCGCGCATTATTTTCTAATTTTATAAAATTTTAGGTAATTTCACGAAAACAACAGATTTTGTGGGAGATTTTTCTGTGAATTCATTTAAAAGCATGAAAATAGCTTCTTTGACATCTGTGGTTATCGCACCGGCTGCTTTTTTATGGCCGCCGCCCCCTAACTTTCTTGTAATTTCTTCTGCATCTATAGCGTCACTATCACGTCTCACCCTAATAGAAATTCTGATTTTTGAAGGTTCAGAAGCGTCCCTATAGAGGACTGCAACGGCGTCACAACCACGATCTAAAAGCATATGTGCAATATCTTTTGCTGAATGATAAGATATTGCATCAATTTCATCAACTATAACAAAACCGCTGTTAACACCAAGACTGTCGACGAAAGCTTTTAGAAAGCTTCTAATTTTTGAGAGTTTCGCTTCGATTTCTTTTTGCTTCTTTTTTAACCATTCGTCGCTTAAGAAGTCTTTCCCTTTCTCAGCTAGAATTTTAGCAATTCTCAAAAGATTTTTTTCGTTGTTTAGAGAAGCTTTAATAATTTTATCTAGAATTAATGTTTCCTCGGTGTGCCTAGCTGTATCAGCGGCAACAGCGATTTCAACAAGTTCTCTAGCTTTTTTATCATTTTCCAAGTTCAAATATTTCATCAGCAGAAGAGCTGCTGCAGGAGCATTCGGGTCTACTACGTCTTGTGGGCTGAGCAAACCTTCTGCTTTTAACCTTTCCAAGTTGCTTTTATGATGATCTATGTTTACTTTACATTTCTTGGGTTTTGGAAGATCTACAACGAGGTCAAATTCCTCATTAACCGTAAAGACGCTTCTAGGATTTAGAAATCTTATTTTTGCATTTGGAAATTTTAGAAGTATCAATGCTGCTGAACAAATGCCATCGCAATCGTCGCCATGGACTGCAACCCTCAACATAATTCCGCTCCAACGTGCCTCTCAGTGATGAATTATTTGCTATTATTTATTGTTCTTATAGAGTGATTTTTTTGACTTCCATTCGCTTCGTATCTAAAATCATCATGGTAGACATATGTGTTAAGTATCCGCAGACCTCTCCAGGGTTTAAAACTAGGGTGTCTCCTATTTTTTGTTTATCGTATTTGTGTGTATGTCCGTAGGCAACAATGTCGTATTTGCCGGTTTCAGCGAGTTTGTATGCAATGTTAATGGTCATTTCTGGAGAACGGTATCCATGTAAAATCAGAACCCTTAATCCGTCGATTTCAATTGTATGCGGACCGTCGTGGAGTTGAAAACCTACGCTGGAGAACTTTTGGGTAAGGGTATACTTATCTCCGTCATTGTTACCGAAAACTCCGATCAGTTTACAGTTTAGTTTTCCAAGTTCTCTTACAACAAACGGAGAAATAAAGTCTCCGCAGTGAATAACCATTTCAACTTTTAATTCGTTAAGTTTACTAACAGCTTTTGCTATAGCTTCTAAGCGATCATGAGTATCAGAGATAATACCAATAAGCATACATTCTACCTCCACATAGGGCTTATAATAATTTATCACTCTGTTTTTTATAGCTGACTTAAACTTAAATGAAACATTGGTTATTTAAATCGTACACTAAGTGGGTAAAAAAGATTTGTAAATTCATCAACAAAAAAGCCTGCAGAAATTCTACATGAAATAGAGAACAATATGTGTGAAGCGTTAGCTATTGCAAAATGATAATAGAAAAGTTTATCTACTCTCCTAGATTTTTCATGTTGAAAGGTGGTTCTAAATGGTTACAAAGGAACAAGTAATGGAAGCTCTAAAAAACGTTTATGACCCAGAAATAGGAGTAAGCGTTGTGGACTTAGGCCTAATATATGAGGTTAAAGTCGAAGACGAAAAAGTTTACGTTAAAATGACCTTAACAACCGTTGGATGCCCCCTAGCTTTAGTGATACCAAGACAAGTCGAAGATGCGATAAGAAAACTTGGGGTAAAAGATGTTGAAGTAGAGTTGACCTTCGACCCGCCGTGGAATCCAAGCATGATGTCCGAAGAATTAAGGAAAAGATTCGGCTTTGAATAGCGTCAACTAAAGTGTTTCACAGCTCACTTCTAATTTTGTTCAGCTGTTTTTTCTTTGATTTTTCCGTAACTATACAGTGCATGTGCGGCAGCTACAGCTCTTTCAGGTATAGGATAAACCGGAATCCCTATTTTTTCCAAGATCTTTGACATCTTTCTGGTATAAGGTCCACCTGCAGCCCCAACAACAATGGGCTTATTTGATTTCTCATTTAATTCTTTCATAACATCAATGATGCCTTCATCCAACGGCGTGTCTTGAAAAACGAAAAACGGCATTAAAATGTGTACATTTATGTCTTCAAGAAAAGCCTCAAGAACAATTTTATAATCCTTGCTATTAGCACTACCAGTTACGTCAACGGGATTATTAACAATATAGAATGGAGGTAATTTTTCCTTAAGTTTGCTTATCGTTTCTTGGGACAATTTAGCTATTTTTAAGCCCTTTTCGATGCATGCATCAACCGCTTGAACCATTGGTCCAGCCCCGTTGCTTACCATGGCAACTCCTGGGCCTTGAGCTGGGGGCTGCATGGCTAGGGCCTTTGCCATGTCGAAGAGTTCTTCAAAGGTGTCTGCCCAAATTATACCTGCTTGTTTGAATGCTCCCCGATAAATTCGTTCTTCTCCGCCAAGCCAACCTGTATGACTTTGAGCAGCTTTGGCTCCTTCTTTTGTTCTTCCTCCTTTAAGGACAATTACAGGTTTTTTCTTTACGACGTCTTTTGCTGCTTCAATAAATTTTTTCCCATTGCCTAAGCCTTCTAGGTAAATCGCAATTACTTTAGTATCTTCGTCTGCAGCTAGGTAGCGTAGTAAGTCTGCTTCGTCAACATCAATTCTGTTTCCGTAGCTAACAAATTTACTGATGCCAATACCACTTTCCGCAGCCCATTCGAGGAACGCGCAACCGTATGTACCGCTTTGAGTAAGAAAAGCTATAGGTCCAGGTGGCGGTCTTATCATACGTTCTCTGCTTTGGAAAAATGTGTCCAGTCTTGTTTTTGAATCGAAAACTCCTATACAGTTTGGTCCAATAATTCTTATTCCATATTTTCTTGCTATTTCAGCTGTTTTTTCCTCTAATTCTTTTCCATGTTCTCCGAGTTCTTTGAAACCTCCAGAGATTATTACGATGTTTTTTATACCTTTTTTACCGCATTCTTCAACGACTTTAGGTGTGTGTTCTGCTGGTATAACTAAAACAGCTAAATCTATTTTTTCGGGTATGTCAAGAACTGAGGGATAACATTTGAGTCCTAAAATTTCATTTCTTGCGGGGTTAACGGGAAAAACTTTGCCTTTATATTCAAAACAAGTAAGGTTACGGAGAACTTCGTAACCGATTTTTCCAGGTTTAGAAGACGCCCCGATGACAGCCACAGACTTAGCTTTGAAAAACTTGTCAAATTGAGTTTTCTTGATACTGTTTTCCATGCTCATCCCCTATTTAAATAATTTTTAAACCGTGAAATTACTAGTGATTTCTACATCACCATTTATGGGACTGTAACATTTTTAATCTTCCGTTACATCCAAGTTTTTATCTCTATGTTTATTTTATAAAACTTTGAAGACCAGAATCAGCTAGATGACATAAAACAGCTTTAAATAAAAATAGTGAAGAAGATGTTTCATTAGAAAGGGATTAGACCTTTCCTCAGCGTTTAAAGGATTTAAATTCTTATTTTGTCTGGACTTTTAATGGCATTCTAAGCTCTAGTATTCTGTTTTTGAAATTCTTTTTGATGCTATTAGTATCAATGTCTTTTTCTATTTCGATTTCATGGATTAATTGTCCTCTACAAAATATTTTGACTTTTCCGTTTTCCACGTGAAAACTTACGTCTTTTTCGTCTAATGTTGGCACTTCTGCGATAACTATGACTTCGTTTGCTGTTTTAATAACGTCGCTGAGAAAGTCTTGAGATTCTTGTCTGGTTTGTGTTGTTTTATCTATGGTCGACATGTAGTTATTGAATGTCGGTGGATACCTTTGTTCCTTTATTATCCTTTTACCGTTGGGCAATGTGATTTCTATTTTTTCGTATCCAAAGACTTGCGTGTTTTGAGGGTTAATTTTCGAGGTTATCATGAGGTTTTTTATCATTTGTCTAAGTATTTCTCTCATTTCTTTTTCTAGGTTGTCTTCCCAATCTTTCAAGTTATTACACCTCTTAGCGTTAAGTCACTAATAGGTGACTAATGTCACCTATAGGTGAGTAATATATATAAAGTTAACGATCTCATTTAATTTCTATGGAGGGAAAAACAATAACCAGCGAAGAGATCGAGAAAGAAATAGAGAAAATAGCTGAATTGTTAAAGGTTCTCTCAGGGAAAAACTGCTTAAAAATACTTCAAGCGCTCAGCGAACCGAAATATTGGTCTCAATTAGTTGAAGAACTAAATATGCATAGATGGGTGCTTAAAAAATATATAGATAAACTTCTTCAATGCGGCTTAATTGAATCGTTTTTAAAACCTGTAGAACGCGGGCCGCCTAGAAGATATTTTCAAATATCTCGTAATCTGACACTTCTTTTAGAAGTATCACCTGAAGGCGTACATATACATCAATTTGCGTTGCCTCGTGTAAGAAACATTCATGAAATTTTTAGGAAATATCCTTCGATTAAAAAAATAGTTGAAGAGCTTAAAAAAATGGAACAAATACCAACTCTTTTCAGGCGTGAAGAGTTTATAGAACAATTGAAAAGTAAGATAGAGGAGGAACTATCTACGTTAAGTATGGCAATTGATTTTCTTAGAAATATATTAAAACAGTTAGAAGACTGATGGTTAAAAAAGCTTAGACAACATTTTTAAGAAACTTATAGACAAATATCTTTCTGTTCTAGCTTGCAGTTTATAGGGGGACTGATGGTATGGATGTTGAGGAACGCGTTAGATTAGTCGCTAGAAACACAGAGGAAGTTGTGACTTTATATGAGTTGAGAAATTTGTTTGAGACTACTGAGAGACCTAAGGGTTACATAGGTTATGAACCAAGTGGTCTTGTCCATCTCGGATGGGCAATTACAGCTAATAAGGTTATAGATTTTGTTAAGGCTGGTTTCGATTTTACAATTTTGCTTGCTGATTTACATGCTTATGCAAATGAGAAGTTAGGGGGCGTGCTTGAGAATATTAGAATGTGTGCTAAGTACATGGAGCATACATTCACGGCTTTAGGTGTTCCCAGAGATAAGGTACGTTACCTACTTGCGACAAAATTTGTTGAGAACATGGGAGCAGAATATTTGGAGATGATGATTAGAATAGCTAGAAGTGCAACTCTTATGAGAATCAAACGATCTTTGACAATATTGGGTAGAAAAATGGAAGAAGCAGAGATGAAGTTTAGTATGTTGATTTATCCTCCTATGCAGGCAGCAGACGTTTTTCTTCTTGACGTTGACGTGGCTTACGGTGGAATAGATCAGAGAAGCGTTCACATGCTGTGTAGAGACATTGCGCCCAGGGTTGGAAGGAAGAAGCCTATAGCTGTTCATACTCCTCTTCTTTCGGGTTTGGCTGGTGTGGGAAGAATGGATATTGCCGGAAAAACCAAAGAAGAAGTCCTTTTAGATACGAAGATGAGCAAAAGTTTGCCGGAGACATGTATATTTGTTCATGATTCTCCAGATGATATAAGAAAGAAAATTAGACAAGCTTATTGTCCACCGAAGGATGTGGCATTTAATCCTGTGATGGAAATAAACAAATATTTGTTGTTTGCTCGTGATGGTTTTACTTTGGAGATTCGTAGACCAGAAAAATACGGGGGGGATTTGGTTGTTGAATCGTATTCTGAATTGGAGCAATTGTATTTGAAGGGTGAGCTTCATCCCTTGGATTTAAAAAATGCAACTGCTGATGCACTAATAGAATTTTTAAAACCGGTAAGAGAATATTTTGAGAAAAATATTGAGGCTAAAAAATTACTTGAGAAGATGAAGGCTATTAAGAAAACGAGATAAAATATTTTATGTTATTATATATTCTTTACTTTTACGAAGTTTTCCAATGATGTCGAGTTCTTTTGTTGTTAGTGTTAATAGTTTTTGAGCAAAGTAGCCGAAGGATTTTGCGTACAGGGGATTTCTGGTAAAGATACCAATGTTATAGGATATAATTGGCGACCATTTACCAACCATAGTAACCAAGCAGCAACTATCATCGGCAATGTAGCAACCAAGGGGTAGTTCACCATAAGGCCAGAGGTAAAGCACGGAAATTTTTGATAATTCACGTATCTGATATTTGTAATTGTCATTTGCCTTTAAACCTATAGTTATATCTACGTTTGCTTTAGCTAAATGTTTAATAGTTTTAACTATTTTCTTCCCCTCTAGTTCAAAGATGTCGGGAGTAATTATAGCAATTAATTTGGATTTTGCGGACTCTATGGTTTCCTCGATAATCTTTAGTATTTTTTCTTCTTCGTTAACTAATTCTATTGTACCCATGGCCGAGAACCTTGTTTCACTCATACTCTTAGTAAGTAATTTTTTGAACTGTTCCATTGTTTCATTGATTAGTTTCAAGCGGTTTTCGTATCTTGTGCGTAGTATTTCTAGCATCTCATCTGGGAGAACAGCCACATATCTCCCACCTCTACTAGAAGCCTCCTTTAAAACAAAACCTTTTTCTATGAGCCTATTTATAGTTTCATAGACGTTTGGACGAGGAACATTAGAATAATTTGATATTTCAGATGCATTCAGAGGAACACCGGAAGAAATTAAGACTAGGTATATTTTTGCTTCATTTTGAGTGAAACCTAGCTTCTCTAAGATTTTTAGTAGCTTTTTTTGAAGTGATGTGGACATTGCGATCATCGCGAGTTTGTTATAGTAAATATTACATCTTTATGTAGTAATATATTTTACTATTATTCAAATAACCGTTAAAAAACTCTAAAAAACATTAACAAGTATAATCCTCTTACATCGCAGCAGTATTAGATAACAAATAAGTCTTTTAGGAATTAAAACTTAATAAATTCTTAATAACTATTTAACTAAGGTAAAAAGATCACATAGTACTGAGGACGATAAATAAGAAACTTATAACATGTTTTGGAAACATCAATCTGAGAGGAGTTAAAATTGTTGAGAGTAGTGCTACAAAATAGATTTAAATTTGAAAGTATGATATTGAATGTGGAGGAGTAAAGGAAGTGGTTACTCAGGAAGTTGAATATAAGCCGCTTTCTGTTAGAGAGATTTTAAAGGAAATGAAGGATCTTTCATCTCTCATGATAGATTTGGCGTATTCTGCTTTTCTTTATAATCATAAAAAGCTGGCAGAAGAAGTAATGAGACTAGAGGAAAGGGTAGATTATCTTGGTTATCTTCTCGGCATACAGGCGGCTCTAGCAGCTCGTGATAGAGAAGACGCTGAACAAGTATCGGGAATTCTCAAAGTTGCAACAGCAGTTGATAAGATATCTGATGCAGCGGCGGACATAGCGAACTTGGTGCTTCTCAATATATCGATTCATCCATCCATTCACTCGGCCTTTAAGAAAACTGAGGAAATTCTTGGAAGAGTCAAGGTAAAGGAGGGAAGTGTGTTAGCTAACAAGACTCTTGAAGATCTAATGCTGGAGACAAGAATAGGTGTAGATGTTATAGCTGTTAGGCGAGAAAAGGTTTGGATTTTAAATCCAGGTAGGAAAGTTAAACTGAGACCTGGAGATATTTTAATTGCTAGGGGAAGTGTTGAAAGTATAGAACTTCTCGATAAGCTATCTTCAGGTGAGGTTAAAGAACTCCCGGAGGTAACTAGGTGACAGATGAAGAAGATTGGACTACAATTGAAAACATGATTAGACAGTTAAAGAACACTTGCGAGTTTATGATAGATTTGGCGTATTCTGCTTTAATTTTTGGTGATAAAGAATTAGCAGAACGTGTTATGGATCTAGAAGAATACGTAGATAATCTACACACAAAATTCGAGCTAAAGGTTTTGGAGTTAGGAATTAGAAGAAAAGAAGATGAAAAAAATTTATTAGGGCTTTTACGACTCGGTGTTGCAACCGAGAATTTAGCTGATGCAGCAGCTGAGATAGCGGATGTTGTGCTTAGGGGAGTAGAGCCGCATCCGATATTAAGGATGGTGATGGAGGAAGCTGAAGAGGCGGTAATGGAAGCAAAGATTTTAGAGAATTCTTCGCTGATAGGGAAGATGTTGGGAGAACTTAAACTTGAAGAGAAGATCGGGGTAAAGATAATAGCGGTAAAGAGAGAGAATATATGGTTTTATAATCCTCCTGACGATTTCATCCTGAGACCTGGAGATATCATTGTTGCAAGAGGATTTATAGAGGCAAAAAACGCTCTTAAAAGACTAGCTGAAGGAGTTAACTAATTGCAGATTTTCTACATGTTTTAAAGCATAAAGGTTTACTGATTTATTCAATCGCCGCTCCGCATCTGGGGCAGAATTTTGCACCCGGTGGTAGCGGTGACCCACAGTATGGACAATACCTATAGGTAATCGGTTGAGTTTCCTTTACCTCTGTCTTTGGTTCTATATACGGCGCTGGGGGGAGTGGTGAAACAACTGTTGTTCTTTTACGTGCTAAGAGATCAAAGTATAAGACGGTTAATATCACTCCAGAAACTGGGTTAATAAGGCTTAGGATTATTTTTTCGATGAGAAGTGATAGCGGTTTTGGCAGTACAGGAGCGAACAGACTACTGATTACGTTTCCAATGGTGGAAGCCACTAAGAGTATTATTGCGATGAGAATTAATACGCCAAATACGTGAAACCAGTTACCTTTGGTTAGTTCTTTACTTTTGCTCATAGCCTCGGTTGCTCCCCTTTTCTCTAAGACTATAACTATTGGAGTTAAGCAAAACCAAACTAGAAATATAATCCCCGGTATAATGAGTATTATTAAACCTATTATTACTATCACGCTGACGATAATTATTCCTACTATTAGGGAGACAACAACATCTAAAGCTGAATTAACACTTTTCTTGAAACTTGTTTCTTTGCCTAGGAACTCATCAGCTGCAAGTTGTGTAACAATACCTATACTTATTGCGTCGAAAAATAGTGTTAAAAACAGTGATCCAAAAGATCCTAGGATAACAAAACCTATTAAAAAAGGATGAACAGGGCAGACAGGTGTAAAACCTCTGAAAAATATTGAAAGCAGCCATTCAACCAATGATATTACTAGAAACGGCAATACAAATGAGAAGTATCGTCTAGAAAGTATGGATAGCGATTTACTAACAATTTCAGAAATACTCATAGGTTTTAATGTCTCATCAAATGTTTCAAACAAATTATATCACCATTTAGCTTCCTCGTAGCAAGTTGAGTTAATGTTGTAACCATATATTCTGTTATCTTCATATATTTTACTAGTTCTGAAGTTGCAATTTCCTTTCCATGTAAACCTAGAGAACAACAATAATGATTAAATCGTTTACATTGGTACCTGTTGTACCAGTAAAGATGGCATCGCCAAGTTTTTTGAAAAACATATAAGAATTATTATCAGCTAGATATTTTGTTGCGTCAAGGCCGAGTTTTTGTGCTCTTTTTAAGGTTTGCCCATCGACAATAGCTCCAGCTGCGTCGCTAGTTCCGTCTTTACCATCAGTACCGACAGAGGCTATAACAATTCCATTTAGCCCTGAAATTTTGAGCGCAGAACCCAGCGCTAACTCTTGGTTTCTCCCTCCTTTACCATTGCCAACAACTGTTACAGTTGTTTCTCCGCCACACACTATGACTGCTGGTTTTTTAATTGGAGTATCATAATTATGTATTTCTTTTGCAAGCCCAGCAAGCACTGCACCCACATGTCTAGCTTCGCCTTCTATGTAAGTTGAAAGTAGCATGGAATTTATTCCAAGTTCTCTTGCTTTCTTTACCGCTGCTACACATGCAGTTCTATTGCTGGCTATAAGTATATTATGTACATTTCTAAAGATTTTATCTCCTGGTTTTGGGGTTTCATCGATTTTACCTGATAAACCTAATTGGATTCTCTTTTTTATATTCTCCGGTATTTTATTTAACAGATCATACTTTTTCAAGACATTGTAGGCGTCTTGAAACGTTGAGCTGTCTGGCACAGTTGGACCTGAAGCTATGATATCAAGTGGATCACCAACTACATCAGATATAATCAAGTTTACTAGGGTTGCTGGATATGCTGTCTTAGCAAGTTGCCCACCTTTAAATTCTGATAAATGTTTCCGAACAACGTTTATTTCGTTTATTGTGGCGCCACATTTTAAGAGAAGATTTGTAACCGTCTTTTTGTCTTCCAATGTTACGGGGTCAGCTGGGCAGGGCATCAGAGCTGATCCTCCCCCTGAGATAAGAGCAATTATCAAATCGTCTTTTCCTGCTTTTCTAGCTATTTCTAACATTGCTTTAGTGCTATTAACTCCCTCCTCTCCAGGTATTGGATGCGTTGCGCCGTTAATCTTAATTTTCTTCGTTTTCACCATTTTTTCTGTTCCTTTTAAAACATTTATGATCCCGCTAGTTATTTTGTCACCTAATATTTCTTCAATAGCCTCAGCCATCAAACCGCTGGCTTTACCGCCACCTAAGACGTAAATATTTCTGTATTCTGTTAAATCGAATTTGTAACGGCCTATCACCAGCAGGTTTTCCCTGCGTTTAACAGTGTTAAAAACTGCTTGCTTAGGGTTAACGGCATTTAAAGCTGACAAAATACAGTCTAAAGCTATGCGTCTCGCATCTCTATCCTTTTGTGTTAGTCCATTCTCAATCAGTTTGTCATAATTCTTTATCAAAGGTGTTCACACCTTCCATCTCTAAATAATGGAAGCGATCTCTATATAGTACACTTGATAAGAAACTCATGCACGGTTATATAATTAAAATAGAATAAAAGATAAAGGATTACGAAGCAAGTGGTGAAATCTACATCATTGATTTAATGTTCTTCCTTTCCTCCTACTAGTTCTAACAACGTAGGATACCAGTAGGACAACAAGAACTATGGGAATTACGCTGTAAATTGCATATCGAATAATGGAAATATTACTCGAAGTATTCTGCGTTGTTATTCTTGCATTGTTACTCGAAGTATTCTGGATCATGAATATTACCGCCACGATTCTGTAATTGCCAACCAAGTCTACTGCCATTAACTTTACTGTGTGATTGCCAGCTTCCAATTCGGTAATCGTGTAACTTAGTCCTCTTCCAATCGTAATCCATGGATGATTATCAATGCTGATGCAGAAGTAATCCACTCCTGTTTCGCGATCCACTGCTTCCCATTCAATAACGATGTTATTGCTTGTTATTATAGTTCCATTCTTCGGCTGTATTATTGTTATTTCTGGCGGATTATTATCCATTATAACGAATTTGCAAAAGTCGCCGTAATAGATAAACTTTGGATCCAAGTAAACCTTCTGCGTACGACCATATGTTAAATTCTCAAATGTATAACAAATACGAACAAAATACAGTCCGGTTTCGCTATCATTTACATGTTCAATGTTAACGTTTGCGTATTTTACGTCATAGTATCCTGTTGAGTTCACATCTAAGAACTCGTTGTTTAGATGAATGGTTGATATTGTTGTGTTTTTATATTCATAAACAGCGGTTCCGTTTTCGTATGTTTTGGTTGGTAAAAGACTGATTCCCTCGATCATGTTACCTACTCGTCTCGAAATGACGACATCATGTATAAAAGTCGCGCTAATCAAATATTTGTATCCCTCTTTAAGTTCTTCCATTACACCGGTTGTGCTATTTAGGCGAAAGACCTTAAAACTCGAAAGATCAATTAGTAGACCCAATTTGAACTCTACTTCATCGCCCTTTACAGTTATAGTGCCAGTGAAATGAACCGTTGTGGTCGAGTTTTTCTCGCCAAAAAGTACGGTTATGTTGCAAAAGGTTACATTCCATTTAAATATCGGGTATCTTCCTAAATAACCTACCTCCACAGGTGATATAAGAACACTAGTAGCATTATTAAAGTCTATCCTAATATTGAATTCCTGAATATGAATAAATAACTCACTAAGTCTAGCTATTGAGAGTAATTCCTCTTCTTCCCCCGTGATATAATGGTAATAAAATGCGTATGAGGTATACATCTCCGTTGTGTAATTTTGCTGATTTATTGTTTCATTTTCTATATGTCTTTCTACTTCTATTTTGAAATACTTGTCTTCTGTAAAATGCACATAAAGAGCATGTCTGAATAGCCATGTTATGTAGATGAGTTCGTTATCCCGAGTTCCAACACTAGTGGTATTGTATTCCTCAACTAGATTGTATTCTGGTATGGGATATTTAAATAGCTCTTCTGGAAGGCAAACTATTCTTTCTTCAGAAGAAATATTATTTCCAGAGGCATCTCCTGCAACGATTTTCCATGTATAATTCCCAGGCTCATCAAAGAGTATTGTACGCTCATAATATCCACTTGTGGCATTATAAAACATCTCCCAAACGTCTGCTTCTAATATTAAGGAAACATTTTCTAAGTCCCCATCGCTATCCGTAATGTTTGCGCGAAAGACCACTGTAGTATCATTTGCAACGGTATTATTGTCTGGAAATAGTTCCAAAATTTCTGGTGGTGATCCTGTTTTTATGTTCGATTGTTTAGCATTCAGAGCGTATGCAACAGATGGAGAAACTATATAAGTAGCAAGTATTAAGATCAAAAAGAAAAATGTCACCTTTTGATTCAACATCACCACCATTTTGCAGTATTTCTACTAGATTTTTTTAATGTTGTTTTATTATAATTTATTTTTTATTTTTTTGCATTAATATATTATAGTTTAAAGTTTAAAGTAAAAATTTCATAGTTACCAAAATTTGTTGTTATCACTATTTTCCAAGTGTAAGACATTTATATCTAAAGATAGGCGAATGAAACATTTTATTATATGTTGTCGGTGAGTTCCATGGCTGAAGAAAAAATTACTCCTTTACATGCTGAGAGTTTTTTCTTTGTTTCAAATAGCGGTGAATTTTTTCAGGTTTTGATTTACGATTATTATGATGAGGGGGAATATTATCGTAGGTTGAGCCATGATGAAGAGGCATTTGTTCGTGAAGTTGATAAGTTGTGGTTAAATATGCAGTCGATTCTCGATGAGGGAGAACTTTATGTTAATGGTGTGCGTGTTAGGCCTCGTGTTATTTTTATGGATGTTCAGCACCGCGGTAGTGGTACTCTTCCATATTTTATTTGGATAATTAATTTTAAGGGTAGATTTAGGCGTGGCGTTAATATTTATAGATCTGTTTATGAAGAAGAGGTCTTAGAATATGATTGTGAGGCTTACTGGTGTTTTCCAGCTGGAACCAAAATTCTTGACGTAAAAACCTACATGAATAAAGACATTTTTGGTAACTTTATGGTTTTGTGGGCTAGGAAGGGAGATAAAATTGGGGGAGAAGAAGAAATAAAATTTAGGTTAAGCACTACACTTATCTAGTATAACTCGCCTGTGAATTTATTTACACTTCCCAAGGAAATAATTGTATAGACGCCTAAAAAGGTGTATATACCGATGGAAGAAACCTTCTACCACATTCTTGCAAAGCAAAGATTGACGAAGAAAGATAAAAGGAAGTTAAGTAAAATGTATGCGCGTTTACTTCGAGAACAAGAGCTTTTGAAAGACGTATTTTCGTCTATATCTTTAGAAAAGAAGCGTATATTGGATATAGGCACTGGTCAAGGTTTTGCCTGTAAATTTTTAGTTGAACACGCTGAGCACTCGGAGATTGTAACTGTTGACAAAGACCCTTTATCTCTGAACAGGTTGAGAAACATAGTTGGCGATGACATCGATAAAATCACTTTTTTAAAAGTGAATCTGTCTAACATGTCCTTTTTGAAAGATAACTACTTTGATATTGTTCTTTCGCATTATACTCTTAGTACTGTTGATAAAAACATTTTTCACGCGGTTTTTGAATGAAATTAACCGTGTATTAACAGTTAACGGTCTTTTTATTGTTATTGAAGGTTTTGGAACAGGTATAATGGATTATGCTAGAAAATTAACGTTAGAGCTCGAGGAAATATATCGTCAAGTAACGGGTGAAAAGGAGGAACTTAATTTAGACAAATTGCTAAAGATATTTAGAGGCTTTAAGGGCTTTGATATAGTTAAGGTAAGGAAACTGAATGATGGATTAATTGACCCAACCATTGAGGATTTTGGAAAATACTTGTTGTCACTGGTAAATAAGGAAGAGTTAAAGAAGAGAATTTTAAAAATCCTTAAAGAAGGAAAGATTCATGGTTTTCGGGAAGCACCTGACTACGTTATATATTTAAGAAAGATAAGTTAGAGTTAATTCGATGTGATATATTCCAAAACCTTAAACAGCAGGGATTTTGGATACTTAAGTTTTAATTATGATAGGTTCTATGTTTCCACCTCTATTCTTAGTTTAGTTTCTTGCTTATTCTCTATGTTTACACCTTTTAGAGTTGACAACATAGATAGGACTGTTGTTTTTATTATTTTTTCAACAAACGGCGTTGTTGGTACTTCTTCGTCGTTAACCAAAATTCTTATTCCTTTTTCTCGTTTTAAGACTATACATTCATTTTTTGAAGCTTTATTATTCAATATGGCTTTTGCCATATTAAAACATGTTTTGAACCGGCATTTCCCGCAATTTAACCCTGGCAGGCCCTTATATATTTTGATGAGTCGTTCTTGATTCTCAATGTATGCTATGGTTTTTTCTAGTATTTGGTGGAAATCTTCAATTATGTGTAATGTTTCTTTGCGATTTATTTTGTTTAAGCTACTGAAAAGTATGATGTTTTTCCCTTTTTCTTTATATTCTCTTAGTTCTTCCTCGTTTTTTACGCAAACTATTTTTGGTATGTTTTCATTACTTAATACTTGGCCCGAGAAACCTTCTAATAATATTACGTTAACATTTTCTGGAATGCTTTCGAATATTGTTTCTAACGGTCGATCTATGTGATTTTTCCTTATTATGACCGTTTCGTTTTCTGATATGGCTATTACTGGGTTTGCTCCAGCTTCTAAGTGTTTTGAGGTGTCTTTCCGTGGCATGTCGAATGTGTGGCCTTTTCGACCTATATGTTTGGCGGATGCTACGTTGTATCCTTTCTCTACTAGTGCTTTTATTAGTTTTTCTATTAGTAGGGTTTTTCCGGAGTTTTTATGTCCTATTATGGATATTGTTGGTTTTGTCGGTATTTCCAATTTTTCCACCTCTTTTCAACATTTCTCTTAGCTTGCATGGAAATTCTTCTTCTGGACATATTCCTTCCGATATACATGGTGGTCCTGCGTTTTCAAATATTGTTGGTGCTACTTTTTTAACTAAGCTTAGCATTCTCCATGCTAATGCTCTTATTTCCCACTGTGCTCTCATGCAGCATCTTAGTTTGAAGAAGTGGAGCAACTCCCTTGCATTCATAGTTACTACTATATTTGTTTGTACTGCTTGAGGAACTACGTATCTTGCATCCTCTTCCGGTACTCCCAGTTCCAACAGTTTCCTGTATGCGTCTCTTGCTTCCTTTATGATTCGATCGAAAATCTCTCTGGCTTTTTGATCTTTTTTTATTGTTAGCGGGACTACGAAGTTAGCGTTTTCAAGTGACACGTATCTTTGGCTTTGTTGACTGTATGATGCTATTCGATGTCGGACTAATTGATGGGTACATGCGCGAGAAACTCCTTCGATGCTGAATGTAAATGATGCATGCTCCAAAATACTGTGATGCCCGATTTTTACGAGTTTTTTTATTAATTTGCTGGCTTTTTTGGTGGTTATTTTTTTGATTATTTGGCTTCCGGGTTTTTTGGAATAGCAGGTTCTAGCTGCTGCCGCAACTAGTAGTTCTGGGTTTGGAGTGTAGCTTAAAAGTTCTACCTTCAAAGTTTTACCTCACTTCCCTTTTTCAAGCTATAGAAATTTAGATTGAATATTGCTTAAAATACTTAGTGATAGACCTATATTTCTTGTCCCATTATGTTACTTGACAGTTCGTAGAACAAAATTGTGTTGTTTTAGCCGTTTTTCTTTTCCTTAATTAGCTTTTTTATTTTCGATAGGTATCTACTTGTTTTTATGCATTCTCTTGGTATTTCTATTAATTCTCCCTTGCTTATTACGTAATATTTGTAGTTTGTTTCGGGGCTTAGTTTTTCTACGAGTTTTCTAACTTCTTCAACCGTCATATGCAATTGAACGCAATGTGGTGATCCATCCACCGTTAAAACTGTTACTTGACTTGGTTTTATGTTTTTAATCATTGTAGCTAATTTGAAGGCAACCATGTTCATATGTTCTGCTTCCAAACATGTCGAAACAGCGAAGTGGTCTTTCAGAAATTTTTCGAAAAACTGTGGCCACATGTCCTTTACGCATTCACCATATATCAGTATTTTTCCTATCTCTTTTGCTCTTCTATCGCCAGCGTTAATTCTTAGAAGTCTCATGAAAACACCTCGAGAACGTGTCTAACTTATCTTTATTCCATGGTCGGTAGGTTGCTAAGTTGTTAATTGACTGTAGCATATAATTAGTTTTACGTAGTTTTAAATTAGGGCTTATTTATGTGATGTTAGACTAAGCTAACTTTTCCTCACGCTCTTAAGTTTAGAATACTAAAAAATTTATATTGGTATTTGTAGTTTGCTTTTTGAGGTGAATAGCTATGCCGCCGAAAATTGATTTAGAAAAGTGTACTGGTTGTGGAACATGTGTTGACACGTGTCCAATGGGCGTTTTAGAACTAAAAGATGATAAAGCGTATGTGGCTAATCCTGATGAATGTACTGAGTGTCAAGCATGTGAAGCTGCCTGCCCAAATAACGCCATATCCTTCGACTAACCAAGGACTACCGATGACTTTCTCTCCCATTTCTTTTATTCTTTTGCATGTTTTATTATGTGGGGCGCTTCTGGCAGTATTAGTTTTTCAACTGCTAGTTTTGCTGCTTGAGGTGACCCTGGAATACAGAAGACTAATGTGTTTCTATATATTCCAGCTACAGCTCTTGTAACGATAGCTGCAGTTCCTATTTCTTGGAATGATAGGAATCTGAATATTTCTCCGAATCCTGGAAGATCTTTCTCAAAGAGGGGCAGTATTGCTTCTATTGTTACATCTTTCTTAGATACCCCAGTTCCGCCGGAAAATATTACAACGTCAACCTTGTGTTTATATATTGCATCTGTTAGTGTTTTTCTTATCTCAAGGATATCGTCTGGAATTATTTTTCGTAGTTTTACGTCGTGATTAGCTTTTTTTAAAAGTTCGCATATTAGATCTCCAGATATGTCGGTTGGCTTTTCTCCTTTTATTTGTTTTTGGTATCTTGACGAACTTACTGTTATTACTGCAAATGTAAGTTTTGTTGGGGCTTCTTTTTTATGTTCCTCTGAGGTTGCACTCATATGTATCACTTATTAAATTTCATTTAGGTTAGGTTTCAAATGTTGTTTTTATTCGTATTTTTGTTTGCTCCTTTAGGGTGTTACATACTATTGAGTTTCTTTCTAGTCGTCTTACTAGTTCTTGTAGTTTTTTGGCGTCTTCGTCTTGGGCGGTTGTTGTTGATACTTGTACATTGATATCTGTGAATCTTGGGATTTTTTTGCTTGATTTTACACCTTTGACCTTTATTTCAACATTATTAATGGGGATTCTCATTTTTCTTGCTTCTTTTAGCATTTCTGTTGCTAAACTACTACCAACTGCGGCTAATAAAAGTTCTGGTGCTGTCGGTCCTCTCTCCTCTTCCTCAACAGTTCTTATAGTTAATTTTGCCCCTCTTATGTTGGTTTCAAGTTCGCTTTTACCTTTCCAGATAACGTTAACAATAATTTTTTCCTTAACTTGTGCCAAAACGCAACACCATTGTTTTAAAATTAAAAGCATTTTACCTAAACACACTTATAAAGTTTCCTACCTAGATTCTGAGTAGTAAAAATAAATGCATAACAATGTACTGATATTTTATTTTAATAGGAAATCTGAAGATTTATTGAGAGGTAACTAAAGAAGAAACGCAGAGAAATTTGCAGTAAAATGTTTGTTTCTTTCTTTTTGACCTATAAAATTACCTTAAATCTTTTCCATTTATAATTGCATAATGCTAAAATACTTATAGTAACTTTATTCTCTACTACAACAACTTGATCCTATGCTTTAAATTTATCAATAAGTTACTCATTTGGAAAGGGGGTTATTGTATGAGTAAATATGATGTCATAGTTGTTGGTGCTGGCACAGGCGGCACAATGGCAGCAAAGACTTCGGCTAAGGGTGGCTTAAAAGTTCTTTTAATTGATAAGAAGCCTAGGGATAAGATAGGGGATAAGGTGTGTGGAGACGCTATAGGGAGGCATCATTTCGATAATTTAGGATTATCCTATCCAAGAGGGGAGGAGCTGGAAAGCGTTTTTGAAGGTATAGAAGTATATTCGCCGGATCTTGAAACAGTATTTAAGGTTAAAGGCGAAAGACTTGAAGGGTTCGGTGTAAACAGATATCTCTTTGGGCAAAGACTACTTAGGGAAGCGCTAAATGCAGGTGCGGAATTAATGGATAATACCAATGTAATAAAACCCGTAGTTAAAGAAAATTTTGTTAAGGGAGTTGTAGTTAAGAGCGAAAATGAAACAAAGGAAATAGAAGCAAATATTGTTATCGATGCTAGTGGTGTCGCGGGAGTTGTTCGTAAAAGGTTACCATCTGAGTTCGGTGTTGAAAGAGAAATTCTTCAGGAAGATTTAATTGTTGCTTATAGAGAAATTAGAGAACTAAAGGAACCTGATGAGAACCCTAATTATGCGAAGATATATTTAACTCAGAGAGTTGCGCCAGGTGGTTACTATTGGATATTCCCGAAGAAAAACGGAAGTATCGTCAACGTTGGTATAGGCGTTCAGAGTGGTCCAAATGCTCCGAACCCTAAGAGACAACTTTATGAATATGTGTTAAACCGTGAGCTGTTTAAGGATTCAAAAATTACTCATGGTGGTGGAGGAGCTGTCCCGACACGGCGACCTTTAGATTGTTTAACTGGGAACGGTGTTATGTTTGTTGGTGATGCTGCTTTTCAAGTGAATCCTGTTCATGGAGGTGGTATTGGCCCTTCAATGATTGCAGGTAAGATTGCTGGAGAAGTTGCTATAGAGGCGTTAGAAAAGGGTGATGTTAGTAGAGAGGGATTGTGGGATTATAATGTTAGGTTTATGAGGGAGTATGGTGCTAAGCAAGCTGGTTTAGATATTTTCAGGTGGTTTCTTCAAAAGTTGAGTGACGACGAATTGAATTGGGGCATGAAACACAAGTTAGTCACGGAACGGGATGTTTTGAAGGCAAATCTAGGTGAAGATTTAAAATTGAACATAACTGAGAAGGCTATTAGATTCTTCAGAGGGATCAGAAGACTATCCTTTTTGCAAAAACTCAGGGAAGTTGCAAACATTATGAAAACGGTTAAGCAGCTTTACAGAAACTATCCA
>JAUQZC010000168.1 GCA_030587435.1 Candidatus Baldrarchaeota archaeon
CTCTGCTGTTATGTTTCTTTTTACTGAGTACTTCTTCCTTATCCCGTACTTCCCTAGCGTGCTACTAAATCTATATATTTTGGTTAAGTTTTAAGGGGCTTCCTAGATTCTCTAGAAAAAGAAGGATCCATGTTGTCTTTTTAGGCTAGATTTATATTGTTGCCCAACAGCATATTACATTGTAATTAGTAGTGTAATTGTAATGTGTGTCAAAGTTTAATAATTCGTTTTATAAGTTGTATCAGCAAAGTTTTATTTAGAAGAGGCAGGTTTGGATATATATATATATATGATTGAGAAGATTGTGCTGAGAAATTTCAAAGGTATTAGGGAAGGGGAATTAGAGTTAGCTCCGTTAACTATTCTTTTAGGTGGTAATAACTCTGGGAAAACAACATTGCTTGAAGCGCTTTTTTTGGCTCCTAATCCGTTTCGGAAAGTCTCATTTGAATTCCCTCCTATGAATGCAGTTGAACTTGTTCGTTTTATGCATGAAACATTGAAAAGCGAGGATTTCAGGTTTTTGTTGCATAATTATATGGCCGAGAATGCTTTAATATCTTGCAAAGTTGGTGAAAGGGTTTATTCAACGATGTTTGCGGTTAGAGGTAATCGTATTAATGTTTATTATGTTGAATCAACTCTGGTGCCGACTTTGGAGAACTTGTCTTCTCTTAAAATTGAAAATCTGATTGGATATTTTCCTGATTTTCGCCGCATTGAGGAATATAGAGAGAGAATGCCATTTGAAAATGTGTTGTTATTTCAATCATATTTGGTTAGGATGGGTTGGGATTATATTAGGAGTGTGTGGGCTACTGTGGTTAATTCTGGGGCTAGTACTAGGGTGGCGAGAACTGTTTCTAAGCTTGTTCATGAGAATTATTTAGATTTGACATTGGAGCCGTTTTTTGGGGATGAGGTAGGTCCGTACATGTATTTGGATGATGGTAGGAGAGTTAGAGTTGGTGATTTGGGCGATGGTGTGCGGGGTCTTGTGACGTTAATGCTTCTTTACGAGCTTGTGAAACCGGGGGTTTTGCTGTGGGATGATGTTGAAGCTCATATGAATCCTAGGATGCTTTTGTTTGTGGCTCGTTGGGTTGCTGATCTTGTGGATAAGGGGGTTCAGGTGGTTTTGTCTACTCATAGTATTGAGGCTTTAAGGACAATAGCTGGCCTTGTAGAAGATAAAGATGTTAGGATTTATTTGTTGACGCTTGAAAGAGGTGTTTTGAAGTCGAAAGGTTTGAGTTTGAGGGATGTTGAGGAGCTTTGGAAGGCTGGTATTGATATTAGGGTTGGGGAGCCTTACCTGCTATGAAGCTTTATCCGTTTATGACGGTTGATAGTGTTGTGAGGCATATTGTTAGAGTTTCTAGATGGTTGGGTTTCGATGTACTGGTTAGTGTTGTTGAGGAGTTGAGGTGTTTTATTGTTATTGGTGATGGAACTCCTGAGGATGAGATTTTAGCTCTCATTGCTTATCATTTGAATGGTGTTGGTAAAGTTATTGGCATAGCTAAGCCTGAATTTGTTGGTATTAAGGTTTTTGAACTTATTCCCATGTATTTGGTTCAAAAAGTCGGTAGTATATTGGTTTTGATCGATCAAGAGGATTATGATGTTGAGGTGTTAATTAAAGAGGTTGAAGAGAGGTTGAGGGGCCATGGTATTGCTATAGAGAGTAGAGGAAATAAAGGCAGGTTAGTAGTTTATGATTGCGAAAGAGGTGGGAGAAGATTTAGGCTTATTGTTATTAATGGCCTTGATGAAATACCTTTTGAAAGACATATGGTGGAAGATCATTTGTTGAAGGCTGCGAAAATTTTGTTGGGGGAACAAATAGATGATGTTTTTTCAAAATCTAGAGATGCCAAAGAGGCTTGGAAGAAACTTTACCAATACCGTGAGGATATTTATAGAAAATTAAGGAATGATAAAAGTTTTTAGAAACTGTTTTCCCACAACAAGTTAGGGCGATGAAAATATTAGAAGAAAGCTGTTGAAAGGATAATGTTATTTTCCTTGCTTTTGGAAGAAAAGACTAGGTATGCTAAGGCAAATTGCTGTAAGATGCATACAAGCACTTTTACCTGGAAAATTTTAATTTTTAGACGTTAAGATTTGTGATAATTCAGTTTTTCTATTCTTTTACTGTTTTTGGTTTTGTTGATGGTGTTTGCAGTGTTTTGTGAACAAGCATCCGTTGCAAAGTGTTTTTCCACGGATGGGGTTGTTTTTTGGTTAGGGGGTATTGTTGGGGATGGTTACTGTGTAGTTTGTGGTAAGGATTTTCAGGATGAAGGTCTTTTCTGTTCTAAAGAATGTGAATTAGAATATAGAAGAAATGAGTTAAGGGGATAGTTGGAGGCTTATTGAAGTTAAAGAAAAAACTTGAAGAGAGGATTGTGGAAACTAGATTTTTCGGTGATATTTGTCCTCTTGTTTTTGCTATTCATTTTAGGAGTGTTATATTTCCTTAACTTTTTAGGGATTGATATTATTATGGGTCTTTGAGTGTTTTTAGGAATTTTTTTTAGGCTTCTGGATCTGTGGGTGGCGTTTTCTATGTTTATGTGTTTGGCTAGTTTGTATATTTGTTCTGAGCCTTTTATGTATCTTTTGCCGCATTTTTTCATGATTTCATCTAGATATGTTGCTGGGTTTTCTATTTCCTCCGGATTACCCACGTTTACTTTGTGTTTTACGATTTTTGATATTGCTTCTGGGTCTGCTAGTAGCCATGCTTCCATGGCTTTTTTTACTATGATGCCTTTTGCGGTGAATCCGAGTTTTTCTATTGCGTTTTCGATTTTTCTGATCTGCTTTTTAACCTTTTCTTCGGTGTATCTATGTAGATCTTTGAGTATGATGACTTTATTGTAGGGTTGTGTTTTGAGGATGCTTTTTACGAGTCTTATGGCTTTGTTTGGTCGGTTTCCACGCATTATTTGTATTTTTATGTTGGTTTTCAGTTTTTCTGCTAGTTCTTTTAGAAAATGTTTGTCGCTTATGCCTTCGACAAGTATTAAGGTTTTCAATGTTCATACCCCGGCGAATAGTCCTGAGTACCAAGCCTCGCCAAGTGTTCCTCCTTCTTCTAGGAACTTTTTGACTGTTTCTATTTCTTTGCGTTCTAAGAGTTTGGTGAGTTTGGTTTCGTTGTTTATTTTTTCAACGACCACAACTTCTTCTGGTTCTACGTGGTCTAGTAGGTAGGGGGAATGTGTTGTTAATAGTACTTGGCTTGGGGCTTTTCTTAGCATGTCTATGAGTGATTGAAGGAGGTGTGGGTGTATGCAGTTTTCTGGTTCTTCAAATGTTACGAGGGTTTTGGAAGTGAGGGTTGCTGTTATAAATGCTAGTAACCTTAAGGTCCCATCAGATATTAGATAAGGACTAAGAAGGTCTTCAATATCTTTTTCACGGACAGCTAGTATAACTTCGGTGCCCTCTATATGTGGTACAACTTCTTCTATTCTTGGTATTAAGCTTTTGAGTATAGACTCTATTTCCCCGAAGGCTTTTCTGTTTTCGAGATAGAGATGAAGAAGGACTCGCGGCAATCCCCCTCCATCATAACCAAGGAGTGGGGGTTGTGTAACAGGTGCAGCAAATCTTATTTTGCTTGGTTCAAATGAGTATGAATTGATAAGGCTAAGTGCTTTTTTTACTTCAAGTATTTCTTCTCTGGTATCTGGAGGAAATGGAAATTTGTGGAGAGATACGCCTGTTGGTATATGTATGTTAAAGTAGCGTTGTGTTGAAATGGGATGAGAAGCGGGTTTAAGTTTTCCGTCCGTTGTTTTATATCTGCATGAATATCCTTGCATGGTGCTTGAGCGTGTAAACAGTAGCTCTTTTTCTGCTGTGATGGTTTCTTTGTATCCGTCTCTCATGAATTCGAGATTGTATGAGATTTTCTTTCCGTTGATGTTCATGTTTAGGGAGAGGTAGGCTGTTATGTTTTCTTTCATTTGGAAGGTGATTTCTTTGAAGTTTTTGACTCCGAGTATGTTGGCTATGTTTGCGGGTCCGTTTTTGATTATTGTTGAAATGGTTCTGAGTGCTTTGACTATGTTGCTTTTTCCGCTTGCGTTGGGACCTACGAGTACGTTGAGTTTGCCGAGTTTTAGTGATATGTTTCGTAGGCTGAGAAAGTTCTTAATTGTGAGTTTGTTGATTAACATGTTTGATCAACTATATTAAGTGAGTTTACTCCTTAATAAAATGTATCATAGCTTTATTTAGAGTTTTGCTTCTTTAAGAAAAATATTGCGCTTATAATTCTGTTTGTGTTTTAATGTGTAGCTAAAGTGGGTGGGAAATGAGATGTTGGAGAATTTAAGGGTAGATGTAAACTTTAGTGTGAGATATGCCTTGTTATATGGTTAAATTGGTTGAGTTAGGTGACGATTTTTGGGTATGAAGGACGGTAAATTTGGTGCTGTTATCGTGCTTTTAATTGTTGCCTTCCTTTACGTTGGTTTTGAGGGATTATCGAAGGGGGTAAAGTAGAAATATCTTTCCCGTTATCTTTTCAGACTTCTGTAGTATTCCTCGTCACTGGCTTTATGCTTCTTATAGCTTTAATATGGTCTACTACGAAAAAGTAGGGGGCTAGCAGGTTTTTGCGATAAGAGTAGAATAAACCGTTTTGGTACAGATTTGAGATAGTTGCAATCTTCATAATGATGTGAAGTTTAGAGGTATTCGGTTAGTGGGCGTGGTTTTGTTAGGTCTTTTTTGATTTTTGCTATTTTTTTGAGTTCTTCTTTGATGTATTCTTTTTTCTTTAGGTATTTGGCGACTTCTTTTTCTTTGATGACTTCTTTTAGCCTGTTGGTTTCTATGCTTATTTGTTCTGCGTTGAACATGGATTGTGCTGTTCTTCTTCTGTGGGTTGATTTATCTAGGAGTAGTTCTAGGTTGATGTTTGTGTCGGGTGGGTATATTTTTCTTAGTGTGTTTTTGTCTTGGATTTTGTAGTAGCCGTAGTCTTCTTTGTTGAATATTCTAAGGTTTTTTACTTCTTCTATTCGGGAGCCTCCCAGTCTTCTTCTTGTTTCTTCTGGGATTCTTGGTGGTAGGTGGTTTTCTCCGAGTGAATCGATTCCAAATCCGTATGAGAGGACGTCTTTGGCTGGTATTACTGGTGCTCTTTTTAGTGGTCTGCCTATGTTCATGTTGGTTGCATGTAGGAAGGCGTCTATGTTTTTTAGTGTTCTTTGGAGTTGGCTTATGTTTTGGATTAGGCTTGTTGATGCTCTTCCATCGAAATCTAAGCAATAAGCTGTTATGTGGTGTTTTAGGTAAAATTTTACTAGCTGGCCTATGAATGGTAGTGTTATTGGTATTAGGCCCATTAATGGTTTTTCTTTGAAAGATTCCAATAATTCTATAAATTTTTTAATGAAGTTAAGATATTCGTCAATTTCAAGTCCTTCTTTGACGAGTTTTCCGGCTCTTTTAATAGATGGGACTATATAAAAATCTGAGTAGTATTCTTGTGTGGCTAGTATGAATTCTATTTCTTTGTCTGAAATTTTTATGGTTTCTAGGGTTGGAATGAACATGATAACAGGGATGTTTAGTAGTTGTGCTTTTCTAATGAGTGTGTTTAATTCGTTGTTGAATTTTATTTGTTCATCTGTGTCGTTTACTAATTTGTTTAGTTTTTTCTTGTCTAGGGTTTTGTATATTTCTCCTAGTAGGTTGATGTTTGTTTTTATGGGTATTTGGGGGTTTATGTAGGATAGATTGATGGTTTTTATTGGTGTTAGTATTTTTTTCCCTATGACGTCGACTTCTAATATTTTGCATAATGTTTCTTTGTCTTGGTGAAGTACTTTGACTTTTGCTTCTTTTGCCATTGAAAGGCACCTAAAGCCATATAAGTGAGCTAGGGAAATAAGTATTTTGGTGAGAATATAATTAAAGGTGATATGATTTGTATCAGGCGGAGAGGATTTTGGAGTCTTTGAATCCGGTTCAAGCTTATTTGATATTGCTCCTTGGAGCTAAAAACTACGAGCCTGTAAGGGGTAAGGTTTGGTTGCAGAAAGAAATGTTTTTGATAGTTAGGAATGTTGAGAAGCTTAGAGATGAGGTTGATTATGAACCTTATTTTATTGGTCCTTATAGTGAAACGGTTGACGTGGCTGTTGAGCAAGCAGAAAATATGAGGTTAATAAAGAGTACCGAGGAAGGTTTTGTTCTTACGGATTTGGGGAAAAAAATATTTAAAAAATTAGTTGAGATGGCTAGGAAGGAAACTTTGGAGTTAGTTGAAGAAGTAAAATCTGAGTTGAATGACTTGGATGAAGATGAGCTTTTGGCTTATATTTATTTTACTTTTCCAGAGATGGCTAAGGAATCAAGAAAAATAGAGGAGATTAAGAAAAGAAGAGTACCTTTGGCGATTAGATTATATAAAAAAGGTAAAATTAGTCTTAGTAAGGCTGCGGAAATAGCTGGTATGAGTATTAAGTCATTTATGGATGTGTTGAGGAAAAAAGGGGTGTTAATTCCACTGAAGTAAGGGAGGGCCTGTTTGAAGCTTATTTTGGATTCTTCAGTGCTGATAGCATTTTACACTGAACTTGGCCGTCCAGAACTTTTGCACTTATTAAAAGATTTTGGGTATGATCTTTTGATCCCTAGGGGAGTGTTTCGAGAGGTTAGTCTGGATCCGAGCTTTGATAGAATTCAAAATGATATTAGGGATAAGCTTGTTTTGCTTAATGAACTTACAGGACGTGAAATTGGAGAGCTAAAGTCGCGGTATATTTCCTTGGGTTTAGGAGAATTAGAGGTAATTTGGTGGGGAAAACACTTTAAGGGCAGAAATGAAGACTACGTCTGTGCTTTGGATGATTTAAAGGCTAGAAAAATAGCTAAAAAACTGGAACTTAATATTATTGGAACTCTTGGAATAATAAAATTGTTAAATAAATTTGGAGTAATATCGAAAGATGAACTCTTCAAACTCTATAAAACATTAAAAGCTAAGGGTTTCAGGTTACCTGATAAATTTTGATATGTTTTGAAGCCATTTTATCTATTTTAGAGGTTTTAGATTGTACTCGCTACAGTAGAATATAAAATTATGTGATTTTATTTCAGGTGTGGTTCTAGGGTTTGGTGCGCTAGAGTGTTGTTATGTAGACTCTTTGATAAATTTCCTTAGGAGCCCTTAATACTATGAGTCCATGTTTATGGGCGTTCCATATGGTGTTCCATAGTCCGTTTACTGCTTACTTACTTTTCTCACCAAAAGTTAAGTGATTGGAAAGCGAAGAAAATATAACAAAATCCAAAAGACATTTTCTCTTCTTACTACGTTTGGGAGATGATGAATAATTGTAGTATTATCATTAGAATATAAATTGCTAAACTTATGGCGTGGCTTTGCTCTGCTTTAAGCACTTTATGGTAGGTATATGACATTAAGGTGATTGCTGGTATGATGAAGTGGAAATAATAAATTGGTATTAGATAAATGTTAGGTGGTAGTGCCTTGAGTGGAATGCTTTTTTGGATTAGTGTTAAAGTTATGGGTTTTATTATTCATGATAGAGTGGTGAAACTAGATTTGAAAATTGTAACTATATTATTTTAATTTTGTTAAGAAAACGATTTCATTTAGTTTGCTGGCTAATTTTTCTGGAATATTTTTGGATGCTTGTTTGATCGTTGACTTTTTATTCTTTTATTAGGGTTGTTTTGACTTTTTCGGCTTTTGTTTCAGCTATTTTTAGGGAAATTTGGTTTATGAGGTTGTTTATTTCTTTTACTAATGGGTGTTCTCTGTTTAATTTATACATTGTTGCTCTTCCTATTTTTCTTGAAACTTTAACTATTCTGAGTTCTTCTAGGTCCTTAAAATTTTTGTAGAGTGTTTGTTTGCTCATGCCTAGCTCTTTGGCTAATTCTTCTTTGCTGAAATCGAAGTAGGGGTTTGTTAGGAAGATGTCTATTATTTTAAGCTTTGGGGAACTACCAAAAACTTTTATTAAAAGTGAGATTCCAGTGTCTTTATACAAAACTTTTTTACTCATGGTTGCCACAAGGTTTAGCTTTTATTATACATGTATCTGTATGGGAAAGTATGTTGGATATGTATTTATATGATTTTTACTTCTTTGATATTTAAATCGGGTTTAACTATGAGAAGGTTTCCAAGACTTATTTCTTTCCATTTTTCCTTTGTCAGTTTCTCTGAGCAGACTAGGATTGCTTTCTCACCTTTTAAAGACTTGCTACGAATTAGTGCTTTGGTTTCTTCGGATAGAAATTCAATGGGACCTGGGTTGGAAGGTTCTCTTTTCAACTTGTAGAGGGTGTAGTAGTTTTTAAAGCGGCTTGTGTATCTAAATGCGTAAAGATTGCTTCCATCTGATAGTAAAAAGTTTAATCCACTATGCTTTCTTTTAACAGTAATTTTGATGGCTTTTTCAATTCCTTCGATAACGCTTCCCTCTTCATCGATGCATTGTAGTAGTAGGTAGAAGTAGACTTCTGAATCTGTTTCTCCTCTTATTTTTCTGCTATATTTGGTGGATAAAAGTGGCAGTAAGTATTTTCTATCTACAGAACCGTTATGGGCAAAAATCCAATTTCCATATTTGAATGGGTGAGAGTTTCGCTCCGCTGGTTCTGCTTCTGTACCTTTCCTGACGTGTGTAATAATAATTTTTGACTTAACATTTCTCGATAGAATTGGTAATTTGCTTCCCTTAGCAGTTGCGGATATCCCTTGTTTGAAAATTTTAGCCTCGTCCCTCTCATACCAGCCGATTCCCCATCCATCCGGATTCCAACTTGCAAATTTCTTAAACTGCTCTAATGAAAACTCTAAATCTACAGGCTTATTGGCAATTATCCCAAGTAGCCTACACATTTTATCACCCACGTTACCAAGTTAAATTTCACTTAACATATTTTGCGTTTAATTTACTTTTAATGATTCAACAAGTGCTTTGATCGCTTTATTGAGCCCGTCGGCTATATTGTCTTTGGAACTTGTGGTTTTCGACGGTCCTCCTTATTTGACATTAACATATACTAAGAAATTATTTTGCTTAGATTAATAGATATACCTGTGGTTACTTGATCTATTGGAATTGTCTCATTGATTTTCTCGAAAAGTTTTATCAGTTCATGTGATGCTTCTTGAAATGAAATACTTTTGGGTGAAGTGTTTTGGTCACCTATGTTAGAAAAGAAGTATACGAAAAAGAAGTATGAAAAAGAAGTATTGAGCGTAAATTCTTTAATAGAAATGGTTGTATAATGGTTTGCGTTTATTCTGATAGTTCAGGGAGAAAGGTAAATACTGTTATAACGGCCCACTGATAGTAGCAAAGTGAGGAAAGCTGTTGTTAGAAGGTATTTTAAAAAATAGTTGGAGGAATTGAACGAAATTTAACGTTTTTGTTTTAGTTTTGTTAAATAGTTGTTTAGTTTTTGTTTTTCTTCTTTTGTTAGCAAGCCAAGGACTTGAATTTTTGATATGTTTTTGAAGTCTTCGTCGATGGTGTATATTGTTTTTATGTCATAGTCTTCCATTAGGGATAAAAGATATCCATCCCAACTTTCAAAATTGTAATATATAGCATGGTTTATTGCTCTTTTGACTTTATCTTTACTTATGTCTGGAATCCAATTTATTTTCTTAGCTTCCATTAGTGAAAATATTTTGTTTCTACATTCTTCTTTATCTGCATGGAACATTTCCACTAATACATGGTAGGTGCCGAGTATTACTGTGTAAGGTATGTAAGCGGTGATTTCTCCTCGTACACATTTTTCTAGGATTTCAAGATATTTTTCTCTAAGAGGGTTATTTTTTTCCAAGGAAAGAACTATAACTCCAACGTCTACTATGGCTTTTAAGACCATTTTTCATAAGCTCTCCTGGAAATGTCTTCTATAGTTTCACCGGAAAATCCTTTTGCTTCTACACCTTCTCTTAGAACCTTTATAATGTCTTCTTCACTAATTTTACTGGTCTTTTTTTCAATTATTATTTTTCCGTTGGAAAGAATACTAATGATAACCTCGTCCCCCTCCGAGATTCCAGCTTCCTTTGGTAGGGGAATAACGATATGTTGTGATTTTCCCCCACCCTTTCTTGCTTTTTTAACGAATTTTAATGTGATACTCAATGCAATCACCGTGAAAACATGTTATAACATGTTTTTTAAAGTTTTTGTATTTTACATAAAGGGGCTTTAAAGCATGGTGGGTTAGATGTGATATAGACGGGTTTCGGCAGAACTGGTGGAATTTTCGCTTCTGGATATCTGGTATAACATTTACATCTATAACAATAAGCATTGAAGTGGCGATTATGTCTATCTGTTTTCCTTCCGGTCGTTTGTCCATTTAATGCCTTTTATATTTTTCAGCTTGTAAAGATAGTAATATGTTTAAAGTTCTAGCATTTTCCTTTAATGGTCTGAAGAACTTTACTTTTCTTTTCTGATGTTTTCCTCAGTTTTCCACTTCCTGAATTCATCGAAGGTATGAGGAAATTACATGAGTCTTGTATGTTCAAAGGTTTAAGCAACAAATTTGATATTTGATGGTTCCAGATTTATGGGTGTTAAAATTTAAAGAAAATTTTCCAATTCCTTTTTAACTTCCTTCCATATTTCTAAATATTCTTGAGATGGAGTCACGGTTTTTAAATCATAGCATTCTTGGAAGCTTTTACCTTTACTAATTTCACCTCTTTTTTGTTTTTCCTCGTATTTCTTTAATATTTCATTTAAAATAACATTTCCATCGGAAGCATCCAATTTTAGTGAAGCATCACTTACATCTCCTATAATTCTAGCTTCCATACCAGTGTAGTAATCGATGCATCTACCCTTCGTTCCGCCAACGCCACCAATGATTGTTGCTCCACAAATAGTATCGGTCAAGGTTTGAGCAGCTATTTCATAACATTGTTCCTCCGTACATGGTCCAGCAGCAGTAAAAATGAAAGTTCCAACAACGGCTTTAATTTGTTTGAGAGCCATTAATGTAACGCTTTGAACCCAGAGGCTTTCTCTATCTGTTGAAACAGAAAGTTTCATATTAACTGGTGAGAAATAGTAAAGCTTCCCTCCGCTAATGGTGAAGCCTTGTAGAGCTTCAGCTACAGAAACAATGGCTGTACCTTCAGGTCCACCGGCGAAGCCTCCTATAAGGGGGCATTGAACAGCTGCAGTTGTATAATTATTTGTTTGGCAGAAGAGTATTCGCTTAAAAGTTTCTAAGTTAATTTTTAATTCGTTGAATTGACTTATTCCATGAATGTCACTGGGTCTTAAAACCTCGGAGGCGAAATTTGCTGCTTCAGATTTGATGTGGGACGGCCCTATTATGCATAAACCTGGTCTTCCAGCCATTTTAGCTGCTTCTCTGGCATGTTTAGCTTCGGATCTTGCTGCAGCCATGTCGATGGGTGAATCTGACTCAACTTTCATTTCATTATAAGTTTCTAAGATTCCTGTGTCCAATATCTCTACTCTAGGCTCCTTTGCATAACTATACATAACCTTGGTGTAAATGTTTTCTGACACTGGGCAACCCATGGGTCCCCCGGCAACTATAACCTTCTTATCATTTCTAGGCATCAATTTAATACGTTCTTTACCTTCACCTACATATATCTCCCTTGGAACGTTTTTTAGACATTCTTTTACCTCATTTTCTTCAACCTTAATTATTCTTTGATCGTCTGTGTAAAAAACACCGAGATTTGTTATGAGTTCTAAGGCTGCATTTAAAGCATCCTTAGCTAATGTTTTATCCTCTGGTATAATGGTTTTTGAGTCGTAAATTATGTCGTATGCCTTTACAAGGTTTTTAACGATTTTAAACAGTTTTAAGTCAAATTCTCTTTCGGCGATTTGATGCCCTGTTTTGGCTCTTTTCCATAGGTCCCAAAATGAAATCATTAACATCCCTCAAACAGAAGTTTTCATATAAAATTGGTGTGTTTTATAAGTTTTCATATTGAAGCTTTTAATGTTTTATATTCTTTTTGAACCTTTCAGGTGGAATATGATAAGGGAGTGGTGGAGAATTGGAGGGTTAAAATCGCAATATATTTCTTTGGGTTTAGGGGAATTAGAGGTAATTTGGTGGGTAAGATGTTTTAAGAGCAAAATGTGGAATGTATCTGCGCTTTAGACGATTTAAAGGCTCGAAAAATAGCTAAAAAACTAGGACTTAAAGTTACTGGAACTCTTGGAATTATAAATATTAAACAAATTTGGAATGTTAACTAAGGAGAAAAGTATTAAGCTCTATGAAGTGTTAAGAGCCAAAGGCTTTAGGTTGCCTGATAGATTTGGTGAGGTTCGTAAATAGTTCTTTAATAATGTGTAATTTTACGATGTATGGTTGTCGAATTATTGTTGATGAAGTATAGGAGCTTAAAGATGTAGGTATTGATGGAGTTGAGAGTAATCCTCGGCAGGAGAATTTCTAAAATAATTTGATGGTTTATACTGTTAATAGGTTAAAGGGTAAATATTAACAGTTGTGGAAATAGTTGGCTAATAAAAGCTAGATTGGTGGGGGCGGTGAAGCTTAGTAAAGTAGCTTCAAGGACAATTGGTTTGCCGGAAGATTTTTCGTTTGAATTAATGGCTTCGGCTTATAGTTTTTCATGGTATTTTGATGGATTCAAGTTAACAATTCCAATTGGCCGTGGGGAGTTAACTATAGCGGTGGTAAGGAAAGAAGACGGGGAAAAGTTGAGAATAACGTTGTTTTCTCAAAATAAGGTTGATTGCATCGATATTTTATTCGAGAAGGTGGAGGATATTATAGGGATAAACGAGGATTTGAAAGATTTTCATAAGATTTGGAGGAGGGATCCGCTGTTTTCTCAGTCATATGATTTTCTTAGGGGGTTTCGTTTGAGAAAGACTGGTCTGTGGAATGCGTTGCTCATAGGAGTGTGTCAGCAGAATGCAAGTTTTAGGCAGGGTTGGAATATGCTTGCGTTAATCTATAAAAACTTGGGATTAAAGGTTGAAATTGAGGGAGGGAAGACGACAATTGTTCCTCCGAGTCCAGAGAGAGTAGTGGGGTCGAGTGTTGGTGAGCTTAGAAAGTGTAAACTCGGCTATAGAGCTGAGACAGTTAAAAAATGTGCTGAGGCATTTTATTCAGGCATCCTTTCAGAGGAAGACGTGCATAAATACGGTGAGGAGGATTTAACTGAGATTAGGGGTATTGGGAAGTATACTGCTAGATTAGCCTTAATACTTTCGGATAGGAGATATGAGCTTCCTCCGATTGATAGGTGGCTTGCTAGAATTATTAGTGAGGTGTATAATGTGCCTGTGGGGGAAGCTGAGGGGGAATGGGTTTCTAGGTGGGGTAAATGGTGTGGTTTGGCTGCATTTATCACTACGCTGGCTCTTGACGCTGAGCCGTTAACTCAAGCTTTAAGAAGAATTCGGGAGAGGAAGGTTACGCCAACATTTAATGAAAGCAAAGTTACTCCGCTTACTCTTTGGAAATTTATTTAGCGCGCTAAGAGGGTGGGCATGGTGTCTACTGAGCATTGGTATGTGTGGGATGGAAGGGAAGATCGTTTTGTACCTGTTGAACGTCCACCGCAAGATCCTAAAATAGTTGAGGCGTTGCAGCATCTTAAAATTCGGCTTGCAACGGTAAATGATCGGCAGAAACTTTTTGATTTTCGTCGTGAAGCGATTGAGAGTGAACTGGAAATTTGGCTTCCAGATGAGCTTGACTTGAATGAGATTCGTAAAAACGTTGATGAATGGAAGCCATCGAAGTATCCTAATGATTTTATTATAGTTGCTGAACTTAATGGAGAGATTATAGGTTTTCTACACTTAACGATTTGTTATAGGTTATTTAATGGTGGTCCCTCTGCGTGGGTTGAGGATCTCTTTGTTTTGAAGAAGTTTCGAGGCTATAAAGTTGGAACAAAACTTATGGAGTTTGCAAAGGAAATAGCTAGGAAGAGGGGTTGTAAAACCTTAAGGCTGATTGTAGGCTTGGAAAATCTAGCAGGATTGAGATTCTATGAACATTGCGGCTTTAGAATTATTAAAGTGGGCCTAGCAACTATGAAGCTGAATAATTCAAAATGAAAGAGCAGCCAAGAATACCCTAGAGCAATAAGTTAAAAATTTCAAAACAAGATTAAGTGAAAAGTGACATGGAATTATATCAGATATCCACTATAGATTTCTAGACGTGTATGAAGCCAGTGCAAGAGTTATTTACTTTGAAATGTTGTTAGGTTTGAAGAGGAGGTTGCTGTTATTATTCCTATTGATGAGTTTGAGGAGTTTTTAGAAGATCTTCACGATTTGGCTGTGATTGCTGAGCGGAGAGATGAGCCTACTGTGTCTTTTTCAGAGGTCAAGAAAAGTTGAAATGTTGTGGGTTTCTATAAAATTTTATGGAAAAGATCGGCTGAGAAGGGTTTGGAGATGATCTTACGTGTAAGGGTTTTGCGAGGGAACTGGCTACTCTGCTTCTTTTGATTTTGACGCTGTCGAATGAAGCCTTGCATCTACTTGATTTAAAAGAAAGTGTGGGGTGGTTCAAAGGTTGGTGGTTGTGTTATGTTTTATGTTATGTTTGTAGATAGTTTTAAATGTCTCCGTGATATTTTATTTTGGTGTTTAATGTGTCTGAAAGTATTTTAAAGGAGATTTTAAGGGAAGTTAGGGAGTTAAAGTTAGGGGTTGAAAGAATCGAGAATTTGGTTGAGGAGCGTTTGGTGGGTGTGGAGGAACCTTTGCCAGATGAGGTTGAGGCTATAAAAGAGTACGAGGAAGCCAAGAAAAAGGGTTTGGTGGATTATGTGAAGCTTGAAGATATTTGAGGGTAAGGTTTGTTATGTCGCGTTATCAAGTTTTTCTCGAAAAGCGTGCCTTGAAAAGGCTTGAAAAATTAGATTTTAAAATTCGGGAGAAAATTTTGAAGCGTTAAAGATTCTTAGAGATGAGGGTTTCTCTTTTGGTTTAGATATTAAAAGCTTAAAGGTTGCATAAATCATTACAGAATTAAAATTGGTAAATTTAGAATTTTATTCGAGTTGGGACCAAATAATGTAATTCGTGTATATGCAGTTTTGCCACGTAAAAAGGCATACAAACGTTAACTAACAACTTTGCAAATGCAAACTCATGGTTTTTGGTTGGGTAGGGTAGTCTTCTGAACTTTAGTCTTTGCCTGTTGTGTAGATTTCATTTATGTTTTCCTACGCATTACTGCTAGGTTTATTAGGTCTGATATGTCTAATGCCTATATGTCTAATGCTCAAATTGGAGTGAAAGGTTCTTTTGAGTTAGGGGAGTTTAGGGAGTTAACGGAGACCATTGGACAATTTCTACGGGATGTAGTAGAAAAGTATTTGAGAAGATGATGGGAGGCATTGGTACCGTAACGTCTGATAAGATTGTTAAGAAGGGTGATAAATGGAATCTTGGTGAAAGCTGGTTTTGAACTGGTATATGATGGTATTGAGTTTGTTAGGAGGGTTGGGGAGGTTGCCTTGATATATGGGTATAGGCCTATTGAGATTTGCTGGATGACGTGGCTCATACAACCTGAAGGTAAAGAGGCGAAGACGAAAATGCTCAGGTATTTTTTCAAAATTTAATATTGTATTAAGTTGGTGTAGGGGTGTAAGGTAAAGTAAAAGAAATGGAGTAGTTTTGTAATGTGATATAGGTGGCTGAGATCGGGAGACGGCAAATATAATTTTATGTTGGTAATATGTGTCCAATAGTTTTAGAGGTGTGTTTTCGCGGTGAGGTTGTAGATTTATAATTTTGGCATTAATGATGTTTATTAGTGGTTTGTTTACAAGTTTTTATATTGGTAAACAGGGGTGTTTGGATGCGAACTGTAGCTGTGAGGTTGCCGGATGGTGTTATTAAAATTATTGATGAGTTGTGTAGTGATTTAGGTGAGAGTAGGGCGAAGGTTTTAAGGGAGACTTTAATGGAAGGTATTAAGGTTTTAAGGTTGAGGAGGGCTTTGAAAATGTTGTCTGAGGGTAAGGTTACTGTTTGGCGGGCTGCGGAGATTGCGGGTTTATCTTTGTGGGAGTTTATTGAAGTTATTGAGAAGGAGAAAGTTGTGTTGCCTATTTCTGTTAAAGATGTTGTTAAGGATTTAATGGAAGGTTTTAGAGATTGATCATCGTTTTGAATGCGACGCCACTGATATATGTTACCAAGATAGGTTTTTCATGGATATTTGAGAAGCTGAGGGAATTAGGGGTTAAAATTATTGTTCCAGAGACTGTTTATCAAGAAGTTGTTACGATTGGTAAAGAAAAAGAGTTTAGTGATGCAATTATTGTTAATGAGTGGTGTTTGTGGTTTTATTATTTGATAGTTGATTGGCAATATTTATAGATGGAAAATTAGAATGTTAAGGTGTGTAGGGGTGTAGATGTGTCGAAAGATTCAAAGATTTCGTTGGCTTCACTTGATAGGATTATTAGAGAGATGGGTGTGAAAAGGGTAAGTTCATCTGCGGTTGAGGTTTTAAGGGAAATACTGGAGGATATTGCAGCTGAGATTGCTAGAAGAGCAAGAGAGATCGCTGATCACGCTGGTCGGAAGACTGTTATTGCTGATGACATTAAGCTAGCTTATTTATACGCGTTTGATCGAAGGATCTCAAGGTCTTCTGATTCTCTGTCTGTTGCTCGTGCTTCTGCTCCTTCTAATAGGTTTGAAAAAGAGAAAAGAGCTTTTGAAGAGATGAAAGATAAGCTTCTTAGGGATCCGAATTTTCAGGGTAAATATGTTGCTGTTGTTGGTGGAAAAGTTATAGATGTAGGTGAAGATAAGATAGAACTTGCTAAAAGGGTTTATAAGAAGTATGGTTATATTCCAATGTTTATAGGATTTTTAGGGAAGAGGAAAAGGGTTGTTGAGGTACCTTCTCCCGAAATAGAATATGTGGGATGAATTTTATGAGGTTTAGATACGATGTTTCTTATTTTCCACCAGCACCATTAATTGATGTCATTGTGTCGAGGCCGGAATCGGATAAAAAGATTAAAGTTAAGGGGAAGATAGATACTGGTGCGGATATAACGGTGATACCTAAGAGTTTGGTTCGTAAGCTTGGGCTTCACCCAATGAGTACAATATCTGTTAGAGGGTATAATGGTAAGTTGGTTGAAAGGAAGACATATCTTATAGGTTTAGAAATTAAAGGTGTTTGTTGCATGATGATTGAAGTTATTGATGTAAAAAGAAAAGATGTACTGTTGGGGAGAGATGTATTAAATAAATTGAAGCTTTTGCTTGATGGGAAAAAGTTGGAGTTTGAAATTTTGGATCCTTAGTTTTCTTTGGTCTAGTAAAGAATTTTGTTAGATTTTGTCTTTGGTATGTTGATTCTTCTTGTTGGTTTAGTGGATTAATGTATAGGAACATTGATGAGGTTACAGCAAGGATTAGTAAGAGGCCTATTAGCTTATTTTCACTGTAATGTTTTCTTCTATATTTTTCTCTTTTTGAGGTTTGATGGGGCTTTGAGACAGTTAAGTTTTTTAGTTAGAAAAGCGCAGGAAGAAAAGTATTGTTGCCTTCTGCCTTCACCTCATAATTGCTTTTGTTACGAGTTTTAGAAAAATGAGATTGGTACGCATTAAATTAAATTTTTAGGATAAAATATGTTTGTGGCAGAATTGTTGTAGTAATGTTTATTTGGTGTGGTTTGAGTAGGTTTATTAGAGTTTGTTATGGTTTGTTGGGGTGGTTTTGTGAGGAAGGTTGAGAGGCAATATATTGTGGATGAGAAGGGGGGGAAGGTTGCTGTTATTATTCCTATTGATGAGTTTGAGGAGTTTTTAGAGGATCTTCACGATTTGGCTGTGGTGGCTGAGCGTAGAGATGAGCCTACGGTGAGTTTTGAAGAGGTTAAGAAAAGGTTGAAAAATAGTGACGACACACATGGAATCTTCTAAGACAAGTTAAAAGTGAGACTTTACAATTTGACAGGTTATTTCACGTTTTCTAGGAGTATTATTTTAATTTTGGTTGCTGTCATCACTGTTACAGTTGAGATCCATGTAGATTAGACGAGTTTGAATGTGTTAGGTTTTACCATTTTTGTCTTCTTTTTCGTTTGAGACGGTGCTTTTGTATTTTTGTGGGTGGTTTTCTTTCTCTACGGTGAGATATTTTTTGCCAGTGTTTTGCTGCTAGTTTCGTTTTTTCAAGTTTGCTTAGATAGTATGCAATTTCAAGCATGTTCTTCGCTTCGATTTTTTCTCCTATCGTTTTTAAGAGTTTTAATGTGCTTTCGACCTGTTTTGGGTGGTTGGATGACGCGTAGAAGCGGGGTGGCAGTTTAAGTATTTTTGATACACGTTTCATTGTGTTTTTCCACATGGGCAAAAATATGTTAGGGTTTACTAGGCTTGCCCAATGTGTGATAACCGATGCGCCTATTCTTTTTTCTTTCCATATTTCTTCTCTGCTTAGCCCTTCAATACTCGACCAATTTTTGACTTTAATTAAGAATTCTTTTAGTTTTTTGTTTTTGAGCTGTTTAATTGAAAGTTTGCCGGAAAAAGTGTGTTCTGACAGTTCTTTAAACTGTTTTAGGCGTTCATTGTTTGGGATTTCTCCTTTTATAAGTGTTTTTTGAATGATGCTATATTCTGGTTCAAGTTTAGTCCAGATTTGGGTCCACCTGTTTTTATATCTGTTTTTTAATTCTTGTAGGATTCCAGTTAACTGTTGTTCCATAAAAAGCCTCCAAAATTCTTATTTTATTTTATGTGTTCCTCCTTCCCCCGTGGTCATATTACTGGGGTTTAATATGTGTTTATTTAATTGTTGTGTTTGATTGCAATATTTGAGATTTCACTAACAGTTATTAATTGTATGTTATAGATAAATATATTCATGAAAACAGTTTTCCAATTATTTTAATGCTTATATTATTTCCCCAGGTTGTTATTATATTTAAATAGGAAAGTTAGGTTTGAATCCTTTGTTTTTCAGTTTTTTTATGAATGTTTTAAAGTTTGGCTCTTTTGATAGTTCATGAAATATTATGTTGATGCCTGCTGAGCTGTATCCTTTGTCTGTTGTGTAGATTTCGCTTATGTTTTTTCTACGCATTACTGCTAGGTTTATTAGGTCTGATATGCCCAACTGGTATTTTCCGTAGTTACTGCATGCTTCTTCTTGGTCGCTTAGGGTTGGTGGTATGATTTCTAGGTAGACTAGTGCCCTTAGCGAGTGAATAAATTTGTGTAGTGCGCTAGCTTTATATCTGGAGAGCCATATGAGGACTTCGTCTTTTACTAATGTTGTTGTGATGGCTTTTTCTCCTTTCATAATTTTTGTTAATATGTAGCCGCTTATTGCAGCTTCTAATGAAAGTTTCTTTTTCTTGGCAGCCATCCACTTTATGAATATAGGTGCATCTACGAATCTAGTCTTCAATTTTAATCTTCCTCTTTAATTCTTCTAAAAATAGTTCGTCTCCTCTTGTTTCAGTTGGCGCGCCTTCGGCTATGCCGGCAATCATCATAACAGGGTCTTCTTTTATAATAGGGATTGATATTCTTCCGCTTTCTACAACTATTTCTAGTTCGTCTCCAACTTTTATATTGAATTTCTCTCTAATTTCTTTTGGAATGGTTATTCTATATCCGCTCAACACTTTTATTTTATATTTGTTTAGCTCCATTTTGTATCACCTTAAATACATTTAATAAATACATTGATAAACATTACGTTATATCATTTTGTTATTTGCTAAATTTTCTATAAGAAGTGGAAAGTTGCTGATCTTTAAGCTTTTCTAGTTATGATATATTTGGGGCTTATTTTAGAAGTTTTTGAGGTTAAGATAAGCTGGCTGGGAGTTTTTAAAGGTGTTAAAATGGAGAAGTTACTTTCTTAACAAGAATAATTGATTTGCTAATATATTTAAATAAGAGAGAAGTATTGAAAATGAAAGAGGCTTAACTGAGGTGGAAAGCAGAGAGGAGATTAGGGAGAGGTTGAATGAGGTTCGTAGGAGGTTTACGTGTTTTTGATAAATATTGTGGGGGAAATTGCTTTGTTTTTAAGGTCGTAGAGTACTATTTGGTCTGAGGAACCTACATATGTAAGGTCTGAAATATTTCTCTTCTCCCTGTTTTTGGAATCACTGTGTTCGGTTGGTAGTAGCCAAAGTTTGCACCGAATTTTTTGTTTGGATAGGTTGTATAGAAGTTTATTGGAAAACCAGTTCACCAATTTTTTGTAATCTTCCTTTGTTACCGGGCTTTTTACTTCTCCATCAAATATGCTAAAAGTTCCGATTCCACTTTTTTGAAAAATGCTGAATTGCTTTTTCAATCATCCACCGCTTTATGCCTAACTCTAAAAGTTTTCAAATTTTAAATGATAATGTTTTCTTGAACTGGTATTACGTTTTGATTTTATTTAAGTTGCTTTGTTACTTTCCTGGCAGATAAAAATATTTATATTTGGAGACTAGGAAATCCAGATTTTATTTTCTTTTTCTTAGCAGTAGAATGGCTATGGCAATTGTAATTACACCTGCAATACTTGAAATTCCGAGAAACTGATAGGAGATGTTTTTAGGCGGTGCTGTTGGGGTTCCCGCTTCTTCTGCGGTTGTGTTTTCTGGCTGTTCAGATATTGGGGATTCAGGTTGCTCGCCGGTAGAAGTCTCTTGTTGTTCGTTTATGTAAATTATGGTGTTGTTTTTTATTGTGATATTTTCATTGTAGCCGTGTTGAGTGAATACCTCGGTTCCTAAGCAAGTGTAAATCGTATTATTGGTGATTTGAACATTTTTTGAATCAGTTATCTCGAACGTTGCATTTTTCAGGATGTTAAAGTTTATAGAAGACTGTTTCACTTTCTGTAATGCAAAACTTTAGGTTTTCAAGATTTTCAACAGTATCATTTGTCGTAGTGACATTTTTGGATGTTTCGATATAAATTTCAGTAGAATAGAGCGTATTGTTCAGAATTAAGACGTTTGTTGTGTTTTTTCTTATCGAGAAAATGGTTTTATTAAGTAGGTTATGCATAATTTTAACGTTTGCTCCATGTTCGATGTTTAATAGACCAGAGTTCGTTATCATATTATATTGGATTGTTATATTGATGGAGTCAATGCCATCTAGGATATCCACGCGTTCTACTCTTATTGCAGTATTATCATTTTCTATAATATTTTGCTCAATTAAGAGGTGGCGTGAATTGTAAATTTCTATTGAGTCCCATTGGTTTTTTATTATGTTGTTTCTGAAGATAAGGTAGTTTGAGCTTTGAGCTTGTATTTCTCCTTCCTTAGGTCCAGTGGTGTCAATTTCATTGCTTTCAACATAGGTGTTATTCGAGTTAAAGATAGCTATGCATTTGAATGTGTTTATGATTGTGTTATTTATAACATGGATGTATGAGCTTCCTTGGACCACGATTCCTTGTGTAGGATTTCCGAAAAGATCCGATTGAGTTAACAATAGATTTCTATTGTTGTAAATATAGTTGTTTTCAATGGTTATACGCTCTCCTTTAACCGAGATTCCGACTGCACAAGAATTCATAAACATGTTGTTTTCAATAATTGCATTATTCGTATCAAAGAGGTTGATTCCAAAGGGGCAGTTAACAAAGGTATTGGTGAATTTTTTCGATATTTGATGACCAGATTTCGACTGCTGAGGTGTAATTTTCAAAGTAATTGTTGTGAAGGTTTATCCAGTGACTAGATTGCCAAATTGCTATGATACATGTAACATTTCTTTTCTCAAAATCTACTAATAGTTTTTTGTTTTGGAAGGTGGATTTTATTACGGTGAGGTTTCCTGTACTTGAAATAACTTTGGCGCAAGATTGATTTAGGTTTGATATTATGTGCGAATTGTTTATTATTAGGGTTCCGTAGTTTTCGATAAGCGTTGAAACCGTGGTTAGGTTACTGAAGTCTAGTGTTGAGTTAATTATTTCAACGTAGTCTGTGTCGTTTACTACAAATGTTTTGTTCATAACTATTGTTTTTCCGATTATTTGAATGTGATTACTGGCAGCACTTGCTATTTCAAGTTTAATGGCACCTTTTCCAGAAATTTTAAGGGAGTTTTGCACAGGGTTAATTGACATATTGGTTGAGTTTGAATTTAAAAGTAGTATTATTAATAAAGACAGGAGAAGTATGGCTTTTTTCTCCATCCCGTTTCCTCCTGTTTATTGGAATCAGAAGTGTTGAGCATGTGTGTTTAACTTTAAGTTGTTTACCTTTCTCCGTTTGCTTACTTAAAAATTTAATCATCATCTTAATGCTTGCTATATGCTGGATAATATGAATTATTTGGATGGAAGAAAGTCAATATTATTTTTTAGAAAATAAACTGGTGTTACATGAAATATTTTTAGCTATCTTTCTTGCTTTGATTTGTTGTAATTTGGATCCATGTTTTCCTTGCTGAAAAGTAGATGTTAACTCGAAGCGATCCCGTTTTGATGTTATTGTGATTAACAATAACTGTATGAGAGTTCTGTTTTTGTGACAAAATACTTTCGGTTACCTTTCTCTCCTCTTTTCGCTGCAAGTTAGACCGACTTTTTGTTAGAATTAGGCTTAAAAGATCTCATGCTAAGGTTTTGTTAGTTGAAGCGAAAGTTTTTACTTTGTTATATGGGGATCGAAAATTTCTTCGAATTCTTGTGCATAGGCTACTTGTTAATAACGCGCGTTAGGAGAGAAGAGGCAAACAGGACATCAATTGAAATCAATTTTAATTTTTCAATTTAAAATGGGATTAAGAGGTTCTAGAAATTTAGATAGCTTTGATTTCTTTTTTCTTTGTTTTCGGGTTTTTTGGAACTTTAAATTTTAATATGTCATTAACGAAGAGATATTATGTTGAGATGGCTGAGTTGATTGGAATGATGGTAAAGGTTTCGAGACTTAGTGTTAGGGAGTGGGAAGATCTTTTGGATCGAATACTCAAAAAGTTAGGATATATCTCAGTTTCTAAGTTTGAAAACGAAAATGAGATGGTCTTGATTGCAGACCGTGGCAGTGATGGTAAACGTGTAAGAATATGCGTTCAGAATATACGTGAATCTAGGCTTGGAACTGTTTCTCTGCCGAAGGTTAAGGTTACAACATTTGGTCTTTCGAAGGAGGAGGAAAAACTATTTGGTGAAATTTTCATGAGGTTCAGAGGTGGGTGTTAGAAGATGATGAAATTTTGCTGTATGTGATGTTTGTCGAATTTAGGTTATGGGTGTTAGGTAGAATTTTGGGTGGGGTTTTGTGAAGTCGATGTTGGCGTTGTAGATTACTGTTGGCGGTGTGATGCCGTAGAAAAATACTCTTCCCTTTTTGCTGAATAGTTTAAGGGAGTAGTCGGCCATTTCTTTTAGTCTTATGTTTATTTTTGTGCTTGGGAATATTGTTCCCATGCAGAGACCTTTTTCAATTCTTGTTTTTGATATAACTTCTAGGGCTATTTTTTCAGCGTTTTCAGGTCCAAATTCTGATTCTATTTTGTCAAAGGAAAAGAATAATAGAATACTATCTTTTCCCCCTTTTTTGAACTCTTCTATCGTTTTGTTCACTATTTCTAAGAAATGGTTTGCATCGCGGTCTGTGTAGATGACCCATGGTTCATGTTGGTCATTTTGCGGTTCTTCACTTATGGCGATGATTTTGCAGTTTTTACTTGCTTTTTCTCTGCCTACCATGACAGTGTAGAGGTCGAAGTAGTATATTGGGCTGAGTCCTTTACATGGTACTATGATCACGCCTCTGTCTTGTATTAGGAAGTTTTCTACGGTGGTTGATGGTTGATGGAATATAGGTGGGACTCCGCTGTCGATTTCAAAGAGCACAAAGCTTCCTTTTCTATATCCCCCTACGATTTCATCCAGATATTTTGAGCCTGTGCTGAATAGGCCTTTCTCATGGAATTCTGTTCCTTTTCCATCTTTTATAGGGGGATGCAGTTCGTGGGTAAGTGTGGTTAATTCTATTGGTCTGAATTCTTCGAAGTATTTGAATTTCCCTTCGTGTAATGTGAAGTAGTAGGTTAGGTTTTCTATTTCGATGCCTCGAAGCTTCTCTATGACCAGTTCTCTGAACAGCCTGTCGTCGATAGCTTCCCTCTTAAGGGTCATGACTCCGTCGCAAATATAGTCTAAGGCGGTTCTTTCAGTTTTTTCAGTTACGATGAGAGTTTTAGTGCCCGTGTTTTTTAGAACGTCGATGATTTTGGCGCACGCGTCCTCTATGGGGAGGCCTACGTGGTGAGCTACTGCATCAATGCTGTCGACGGCAACGATGGGATGAGTTTTCATGTTTTTCTTTTCTTCGATTAGTGTGTAGAGTCCTTTGAGGAAGTCGGGAAGGGATGAAAATGTTAGTATGTGGGGTATTTCCATTTTTTTGGGCATTATGGATTGGGTTGCATCAATGATGTTCTCCGGTGGTATTTTTTCTTTTATCCAGGGGAACTGGCTGTAGAGAGATTTTGTGTCGACTCTTGTGGAAAAATATATGCCGTATCCTTTTTCAGCTTGATCGGCAATGTACTGGAGGGTGAGGATTGTTTTTCCAGAGCCCGGTTCACCTTTTACGAGGAGAACAGGGCTGTCTATTTTGTCTAAAAACTTTACGATCTCGGGTGGGATTGTTTGATTCATGTAAACACCTGAGTTTAAATTTTGACTTGAAAAGTAATCGTAGTGATGATTATAGTAACTAAAATG
>JAUQZC010000059.1 GCA_030587435.1 Candidatus Baldrarchaeota archaeon
TGTTCTAGAGAATGTTGTAAAAAAATTTCCAGAACTATTTAAGAATAAAATGCCAAAACTAATAGAGAAATTAGATGATAACAAAACATATGTCCGTATATCTATGATACATATTATCGAAGAAGTTGGGAAAAAATATCCCGAGTTAATTATGGATGCAGTGCCAAAACTGTTGGAAATGATAGGTGTTCCTGATAGTGAAAGTTTAGCAGCAACCTTAACTTTACTCAAAGTCGCAGAAAAGCATGTAGACGAAATTAAGGACAAGGTAGACGACTTAGTGAAAGCGTTGGAATTAATTAATGACCGCGGTGAAGATGGCGAATACATTTCTGGATGCATTACAGACATGCTTCACATTATTTGGAAAAAATATCCAAGTTTGGTTAAGAAAGCTATGGAAAGACTATGGAGAGATGTTGATGAAGATAAGGCAGCAGCCATATGCATAGTTACATACGAACATCCAGAACTTATTTTCGATAAAATACCACAACTTAAAGACTTGTTAAACAACCCTAATGTTGAAGTTCGTGCATACGCCGTCACAGCCTTAGGAAACATAGGCACAAAATATCCTCAACTAATCGAAGACACCATACCGAAACTTAAGGAAGCACTAAACGATCCAGATGAACTTATCCGTGAACATGCCGCCACAACCTTAGTAGACATAGGCATAAAACACCCCCAACTAATCGAAGACACCATACCAAGGTTAGTGGAACTACTAATCGACGAAAACCCCGACGTTTGCGAAGTAACATACAACGTCCTCCAAGACCTAATAGAAAAACAACCAAAAACAATTGAAAAAATAATACCCAAACTAAAAGAAATAACATTCAAAGTAATTACAGAAACCAGCACATTCGAAGAACACTACCTCGAAAACCTAATTCGCCTCATAAAACAAACAATTATAAAGAAAGACCCAAAGGCAACCAAGGACCTAATATCAAAACTGAAAGACAAACTAAAACACCCAAGCGAGGAAGTACGCAAAAGAGCCGCACAAACCCTAAAAGAAATCGAAAAACCAGAAATAATTAAAAACACAACGCAAAATAATGGAAAACTAAACAACCATCAAAAGAACCCTCCCTTACAATAGAGAACCTTCTCCAAAAACCAAATTACAAATTTACTAAAGAATTTCAAAACTTCAACAAAACAAAAGAAAATAACAGTAAAATAAAAATTTAAAATCCCTAAAACTGACAAAAGCTTGCATATACACTTTTTTGCGAAAAATCGTAATTAAAACTTCATAAAACATCGTAAGAATAAAGGAAAATTAATGGTGCGGGCGCCGGGATTTGAACCCGGGTCCTCGGCGTGGCAGGCCGACGTCCTAGTCCAGGTTCTCCGACCGGGGAAACCTAGCTCCCCTAATCACTAGACTACGGGCGCGCGTTGTTTGTTTTGTTGTTTTGTTGTTTTTGGCGGGTTTGTTTTTGTGTTTGTTTGTTGGTTGGTTGTTTTTGTTTGTGGTGTTTTGGTTTTTAAGGGTTGTGTGTGGTTGTGTTCTATGGGTTGTTTTGTTTTTGGGTTTTTATTTTTTTGGTTGGGGTTGTAGTGGTTTTGTTGTGTTTTGGGGTTTTGTTGTGGTGATGGTGTTTGGTGGGATGTCTTTGTTTATGGTTGTGTTTGGTCCTATTAGGGAGTTTTGGCCTATTTTTATTCCTGGCATTAGCATGCATCCGATGCCTGTTTTTACGTTGTCTCCGATGATTGCTCCGAGTTTTCTTCTTCCGGTGTCTATTCTTTTTCCTTTTATTGTCATTTTTATTGTTTTTTCGTCTAGTCTGAGGTTTGCTGTTATGGTTCCGGCTCCGAAGTTTACGTTTTGTCCTATTATGCTGTCTCCTACGTAGGATAGGTGGGCTATGTGGGTGTGGTCGAGTATTATGCTGTTTTTTATTTCGCAGGCGTTTCCTATTCTGCAGTGGTTTCCTATGTATGTGTGGGGTCTTATGAAGCAGTTTGGTCCGATATCGCAGTTTTTTCCTATTAGGGTTGGGCCTATTATGTAGCTTCCTGATCTGATTATGGTGTTTTCTCCTATTCCTACTGGTCCTATGATTTTTGCTCCTTCTTCTATTTTTCCTTTTATTTCTAGTTTTGTTTCTTCTAGTAGTAGTTTGTTTGCGTCGAGTAGATCCCATGGGGTGCCTATGTCTATCCACCAGTCTTCTAGTTCATATGCTAATATGTTTTCGTCTTGTTTGATTAGTTGCTGTATGGAGTCTGTTAGTTCATATTCTCCTCTTTTTGATTTTTTGGTTTGTTTTATTGCTTTGAAGATTTTGGGTGTGAATATGTATATTCCCGCGTTTATTTGCTGGTTTTTTGCTTCTGTTGGGTCTGGTTTTTCTATGATTTCTGTGACTTGGTTGTTTTTTGTTTTTATGATGCCATAGAGTGATGCGTCTTTCACCTTGTATGTGGTGATGAGGGTTGAGGGGGATTCTTTGTTGAAGAATTCTATTATTTTAGGGTAGTTTTGTTTGCTTGTTAGAACGTCTCCGTAGATCAGTAGGAAGTTTTCGTTGTCTACGAAGTCTTCGGCTATGCTGGTGGCGTGGGCTGTTCCTAGGGGTTCTTTTTGTTCTTTGTAGGTTATTTTTAGGTTTAGTTTGCTTCCGTCTCCGAAATATTTGATTATTTGTTCTTTTTGATGTCCTACGATGATTAGTATTTCTTTTATTTTTGCTTCGCGGAGTGCTGTTAGGATGTGTTCTAGTACGGGTTTTCCTGCTACTGGTAGGAGGGGTTTTGGTCTTGTTGCTGTTAGGGGTAGTAGTCTTTGACCTTCTCCTGCGGCTAAAATTACTGCTTTCAAAATTAGCACCTCATGGGGGTATGAATTTTTTGGTTGGGTCCTTTTTTAATATTTTTTCCAGTTCTTCTATTGTTAGTCCTTTTATTATGTCGCCGAATATTTCGCATTTTTCTTTTAGGTTTATTTCTTCTGGGTCGCGGACAATTATCTCTATTTTAAAGTTTTCTTTTGTTTTTATAAAGATGTGTGTGTATTCTTTTACGGTGTTTTCCGCGGTTCTTACAACGTTTTCTATTCCTGTTATGTTGTATCTGGCTTGCTTTAGTTTTGTTATGGCTTCTTCTATGTTGTTTGTGTATATGTAGATGTCTATGTCGCTGTTTCGTGTTATGATTCCTCTCCAAACGCTTCCGATTAGTTTGGGATGGTATTCGTTTAGTGTTTTCATTATTTGGAGTGCTGTTTTTCTCATTTGGATGAGACGCTCTGTTCTTTCTTCTCCTTCTAAAAATTCAGCTAGGTTGTCGAGTTCTAGGGCTATTTCCTTGTTGCTTGGTAGAAAACGTGTTCCTAGTTGTTTTGCAGCCATTCTTTTTGCAGCGTAGTATTCTGTTGCAAGACCATAGTATAGTAGTCTGGCTGCTTCTTTTGCTACTTCTTTTCTCTGTATGGTTCTGTTCATTTGAATCCCTTGGTTCTTTGAATGGCAGTGTCAATAAATGTAATGGGGTGCCTTATGTTTAAATTTGATGTTTGAGTGGTGGAGTGTTATTGTTATGCTGCAAGTAAAGGCATTACGCTTTCATCTTCTACATTTCTTTCTAGGGCTTTCAGGAATTTTTCTAGTCTTGAGGCTGCATTAAATGTGTAGGAGAAGTTTATTTCTGGAATTTTTACTTCTGCCATTCTTCCTTTAATGGCGACATAGATTCCTCCAATGGCGATGGAATGTCTGAAGTATAGGAGTTGTCCGTTTCTCCTTACAGGTAAAAATTTGTGGCGTCTTAATACTTTCTCTAACATTTTAAACTCACTACACAAATTTTTTTGATAGTTGACTCTTGGGAGCAAAGCCTTTTGCCATGGCGCTTCTTTATAAGCCTTTTTGTACGCGCCAAGTTTGAGACGTGTTTTTAACCGGAAGAAAAATCAATTTGAATATTTGTTTTATGATCAAAATTTTACGTAAATGTATCAAAATGATACGTTTCATATGGGATTATTGATTCGAATAAAAGTAGTATATATATGAAAGTAATGCGAAGGCGCCATTCCTATATTACGGTTTTATATACGGCAGGCTGAGTTTCTTAACGTGTTTAGAAAGTATAGCTTAAAGTGTTATGGGGTTTTGATGTAGAAATAGGATTAATTGAAATCTTGATATTTATGTTTGGGTTTGTTTTTCTGGTGTTGGTTCTTCTAGTAGTTTGCTTTTCCTTATATCACATTTCCTGAGTGCTAGAATTTTTTTGGCTTCGTTGTATATTTCTGACCCTATTTTCCCAAGTACACATTCTTGGACGAAATCTTCAAATTTTAGTTGTTGAGCCTTTTTCTCGATGATTTCTTTCATTATTTTTCTTATGGCCATTTCCTGGCTTGTTTTTGCTCTTGAAACTGTGAATGCGACGGCTGAGAGTCTTAGTTTGTACCCGTCTTTTGTCGTTACATTAAATATTCCATCTATTCTCGATGTTCTTCTTCGTACTAGGCTTCTGAGATAATCTCTGGCCCATTCATGTCCTTTAAACTTAGTGTATGCCACATCTCCCTTTACATCGTTTATTTGGAAATACAGTTTTACGTGTATTTGGTTGAAGTCTCCTGTTATATCGTATAGGGTTGTTTCTATTACTCGGCCTACGAGTTTTTCTGGGTCGTCTGCTGGGGTTAGTCCTATTTCTTTGTTACCAAAGTATGGAGGTGAGATTACTGCGTACCATTTTTTGAGTTTCCATTTGTCTCTTGCTCTTGATCTTTCTTTTCTTTTCGATTTCGATGACATATGTGAACCTCCGTGATTAGCGAAAGTAGTTGAAATGGAGTTAATAAAAATCTTTCCATTTAACTAACAGTTTTATCATATTCGATTTTGAGTAGGTTATTGTGGTTTACTTAGATTGATTGTTATTAAGGTTGTTCAACAATCTCGTAGATACTGTTTATTAGTTTTATTGTTTCGAATATGTCATTTAGAGTTGAAAGCACGGTTTCGATTTTTTCTCGGCCTTCAATTACAGAGATTACAAAGTTTTGCTGGGAGATTGTTTTAACTTTTATTGTAGGAGGCGCAAATTTATCTTCTATCGAAAGTATTCTTTGAAGTATATTTGCATGCTTTTCATTTTTGCAATGAATTTTAACTGTTAGCGCTACTTTGTTTAATATGTTCATGTTGTTCGGGCTCCAGCATTTCTTTTAATATGTTATCTAAGTGGTTAATGAATTCTTCTTCCATGTTGCGTGGTATTTGTCCTCCTGCTGCTATGTTATGTCCTCCAGCTAGCTGTTCGGTTCCTAGTTTTTTGGCTGCAAGCTTTAAAGCTTTTCCTAAGTCTACCCCTCTGTTTACCAGTGTTTGTGTTGCTCTTGCTGAAAGCTTAACCATGGATGGATATTCGCTACTATATGCGAAGCCGACAACCACTTTGTCGTTGCTTATTTTTTTAGATGAGAGGAGTAGGGATGTGACTGTTCCTATTATGTTGTCTTCTATTATGTCTTCTCCGTGGAAGTATCTGACGTAGTTTTTCTCTTTGAGTTTTTGTTCTAGGTTTTGTGTGATCCATGATATTGAGTTTGCTAGTTTTTCTCTGTATTTTGAGAGTATTTGGGTGGCTTCTTCAAGTGCGTCTTTTCTATCTCCCATGCATATGGCTACTCCTATTTCTGGGTGGCCCATTCTTCCACATGCGTTTAGCAAGGTGGCGAATTCTCTTCCGTCTCTTAGAGGTGATCCTTTTTCTTCGTTTAAGAAAATGTACACCATTCCTATTATGCTTTGAGCTTCTTCGGCGCTTAGGCCTTTTATTATCATGTAGTCTATGAGTTTTGAGGCTAGTAGTTGTTTTTCTTCGGTTGAAAGGTCTGATATTGTTCTCCATTTTCCGTTTTCATCTTTTAATGGTATTTTTACTTCACTTTCGATAAAGAATTTACATCTTTCTCTGCAACCGGATAGTTCAGGTATAAATGGGTCTGTTGTGTATTCTAGGGCTATGTGGATTGGCCGTGTTTCTCGTCCAAAAAGTCTTATGTCTTTTTTAGCTTCTAAGATACCGTGCTCAGCAGCTTCATCTACTACTTCCTTATTTACCCCTATGAGAGAGTATTGGCTTCCCTTATCTTGCCTATCTCCTAGTGCACCTACTATTGCTAAATATGAAAGGTCTACGTTTCTTTTATCGAGTGCTCGTGCAACGAGGTAGGTTGTTGTGGAGCCACTTATTTCCTTTGCGCCATCGATTCCATGAAAATGAGGGTTAAAATGTATTAGAGAGTCAAAGTCTACTTTTATGGGCGGGTGATGATCTATAATTATAATTTTTTCTTTTTGTTTGAGATGTTTTTCTATGAGATTTAGTTGGCCGCTTCCAATATCTGTAAAAATTATGGATGTATATTTTTCTTCTTCAAGGTCTTCAAGGATTTCTGGAGTTAGCTGTTTAACTACTGTGAGGTGAAAAGAAGCTTGTAATCTATATAGCGCAGTACATATTATTCCAGCTGAAGAAATGCCGTCAGCATCGAAATGAGAAATTATTCTAATTGTTTGCCCTTCTTCTATTTTTTCTTTTATATTTTTAGCTGTTTCTTCGGCGTTTCTCCAAAATTGAGGGTATTTTTCTTCAAGCAAAATTGCTCCCCAAGTTTTAACGGACTAGGATCTCAGCCTTCTTGGGGTCGTATTTCCAGTCCGGTGGTAGTTTTTTAACTCGTCTATAGTATTTTACTAGTCTGTGTATTTTGCTTTCAATTAGCTGTAACCCTCTTTTTGAGTGAAGGTCTTTTGGATGTTCTTCAAGATGTTTTCTTAAATTAACAGCTCTTCTAATCAGGTTTAGAAGGTCTTCTGGTAAAGGTAGAGATAGGTTGTTTTCCTCTAGGATTTGAGTTATACTTTTTCCAACTATTTGTTTAACTAGAGGTATGCCGTATTGGTCTCTTAAAATTACACCTATCATGCTTGGAGGGTGTCCTTCGCGAGCAAGTTTTATAACTAGGTCTTCAACTTCTTGAGGAGAATACTTTACCCATTCTGGTGGTGTTCTTCTCGGTGGTCGTGTTGAACTTGATTTACCTCTTTTCCTTGCATGCATTCTAGCCATTAGTTTCACCCCGTGAAAGCTGGCACAGCAGCATATTGTTACGTGTTTCTTAAGAGCAAAGTTACGTATATCTTAAAAATTTTTTCAATTCAAATTTTAGTTTAATCAGCTGTTTTCTGATGTTAATAGTTATATCAGGGCAAAGTTATATTGATAAATAGCTATAAAAGTTTATTTATTTTCATAGTGTTTTGAAAGCCAGGCACCAAATTTCTCTAGTGACTTTTTCCTATGTGATATCTTGTTTTTGTTTTCTGGTCCCATCTCGGCGTACGTTTTTCCTCCTCCCTCCGCTGGTATAAATATTGGATCAAAACCCCAGCCCTTATCTCCTCTTGCTTCATATGCGATGCTTCCCTTAACCTTACCAATAAATGTGATTGGTTCGGATGTTGGTTCGCAATATGCTATAGCGCTTATAAAAAAGGCTTCTCTGTTTGGTTCTTCCTCTAATAGTTTTAGAATACCCTGGTTTCCAAGTGTTTTGTAAACGTATGATGAGTATGGTCCAGGGAAACCATTTAGAGCTTGTATGAACAGTCCTGCGTCCTCTACGAAAACGGCTTTTTTAGTTTTCTCGGCAACCCATTTTGCAGTGAAGGAAGCTATTTCTTCTAGGTTTTCAGCCTGTATTTCCGGATATTCTCCTTTTAACCATTCAACGTTTACGTTAAAGCTTTTGAGGATTGCTTTTGCCTCTAAATATTTGTTTTTATTGCTTGTAGCAAAAAATATTTTTTTCATTTCTCTCTTCTCTCCTCTACGTATCTTCCTCTGAGGCGGATTTCTTTTATTTGTTGTAAGACTTTGTCTGTATAGTCTTTCATGACTTTTCGATATCCTTTGACTATCCATTCGAAGTATTTTTTGGCCATTTGGTGATGGGTGCTTTCTAATGCTCTTTCCATTAAGTGCAGGTCGACTGCACGGTCTTCTAAGCTGTTTGAGTGGGATGATAATCCGAAGTCAACAAAGACTATTTGATTACTATCAGTAAGTATGATATTGGATGTAGTTAGATCTCCATGAATAATACCTGTTTTATGCATTTTTCCTATGTTTTCTCCGATTTTTATGCATATTTCTTTTCTTTTTTCTATTGGTAGACTGTCTAAAACTTCTTTTAATGTTTTTCCTTTAACATCTTCCATTAGGATCGAGGATTCTGCTAAATTTACCATAAAAATAATTGGTGTAGGTATGCCTCTTTTGCGAACTTCAGATATCATTCTTGCTTCATGTTTAGTTCTGTGTGTCCGGATAGTTTCATCTAGTTCTTTGATGCGATATTTTTTAGGTATTCTCCATTTTCTTATGACCTCAAACTCGTACCACTTTTCTCTAAAGAGCCAAGCTTCTGCGCCCTTTTTAATTAATGCCATGACCATCCCTTTCATAGGTTATTTAAAACATTAACGTAATGTTAACATTAAATTACATTCGAAGATTAATCTAAAAGTAGAATTTACTAGGAAAAGTTTTGTGAATTACTCTTTTCTTTTATATTCTGTGTATCCGCATTTACCGCATGAGTATCTATCTTTATGTTCAGCTAGAAAGACTCCGGGACCACATCTTGGACAAAATCTCCGTTTTCTAACTATTTTTCCCTCCTGTATTTCATAGTATGTTCTGACCATTGCCTTGGGTGCTTTTTTTGCCATTCAACCACCTCTACCATATTTTGAGATTTAATTCGATTTTAAGTAGTTCATCTTTATCTTGAATTATAACTTCATTGGTAAATTCGAGTTCAGGTTTTTGAGACCCGTTATTAAATAATTTGAATTTGTTTAAACTACGTTATTTTTCTTCTTTCTTTTCCTCTGTTTCCAATTTATTTCTTTCTATGATATGTTTGGGTTCAATGGCTAATGCTTTTTCTTTGCTCTCATATATTCTTGCCTCGCCTTTTGTTTCGGGTTTTCCAGTCTCTGAATATAGATGTTCAATGTATACGCAATCTATATCTTTGCTTAGGATTGCCGCTAGTTTTTTGCGTATGTCTGTTCTTTTCGGCGTACCTTGTCCAGGATGAATTACAATAAATTCTAATTCTTTCCTTTCTAATAGGGGATTTTCTTTTTCAGAGATTATTTTTATCTCGAAGGACACTCTTTGATCCCTCCATTTCAAGTAAAATCTTCCTTATTTCTTCTTTTGTTTTTTGATCGGATTTCACTATTACCACACCTTCATGTGGCTGACCATAGAGGATGATAGATCCTTCAGGTGCGAGATATATTGCGGGGAGGGCTAATAAGTCTTCTTCTCCATCTACTAGTATTATAACTTCTTTTCTCTTTAACATTGCTTCCTCTACCGCGTTCCAAGCATCAAAGGTTATGGTACCCGGCGGGTTGACGGCCTTAACTAACGTTTCTTTGTCGGTGTAATCAATTTTTACGTTACTTTCTTTTCTCATAGTTTTTTGGTCTATTATGGCTATCGATAAGGGAATGTGATATTTTTTTGCCGAATATGTAACTATGTCTCCCACTGTAATGATTTTAGGAGGATGAAGTTTTTTTATGATTTCTTTAATAATTTTGAATGTGATGTTTGGTGGACCTTTTATGAGTTGTCCTAAGGGTTTTTTAAGTTTGTTTCGTAGGTGTTCGGGTAATTTGAAAACTAGTTGCAATGTTATCTACCTAGCGTACTCTAAATGCGTATCTTCCAGGTTGGGTGATTTGTAATTTCTTTGCAATTTCAGATTTTTGAGGATCAATTATAATAATAAGTCCAGCAAAATCGTCGGAAAGAGTATGAGTTTTACAATACGGGCATATACTTTGATTTGTAACTATTCTATGACAGTTTCTACATGCCTTTTCTTTCATCTTTCTTTTCCTCCTTCTCTGCCTCTATTCTTTTAACTTCTTCTTTTATCCATTCTATTTTTCCTAGGAACGGTTGCCTCATCGTTAAGCCTAATTTTCCGCTTCTTGACCCTCCTTTTAAACTAACGGCAACTATTCTTGCCCTTACACGGTCGTTTTCAGATATTACTTTGCCTGTTTCTCTCCCTATTAGTGCGGATCTTTTTGAATCATACGTGATAAAGTCATCAGTTATTTGGCTAACATGACATAATCCATCAAGAGGCCCTAGTCGAACGAAAACCCCAAAGTTAAGTACTTCTATCACCTCTCCTTCAACAACTTCTTGTAACATTGGTTGAAAGGTTAAAACTGTGAATATCACATCATGATACGTGGCACCATCTCCCGGTATAATTCTTCCTAAACCAATACTTTCGACGTTCATCACCGCTATGATATATCCCAGTTTTGGGTCAATGGTTCCTTCAAGTTCCTTTCTAAGTACCTCTAAGGCAGCATCCTCGATGGGTTCGCTGAGTTTATTAGGTGGAATTCGCACAACATCCTCAACTTTAATTAATTTGTACATTGCTGATACAGTCCCCCACATTACGAGTATTTAATTGTGATTGTAAAAATGATAAATTAAGATGTATTGAAGGAAGTTTAAGATTGGTTTTGATGTAATTTATCAAGCCTTATATGTGTTTCGTATTACACACATGCTTTCTAGAGCTTATGGGATTTCTCCTTCAATAACCAAGTGTGACATTTGCCTAAGAAATATAACCGGTGCTCCTACTTCCCTAATTTTTCTTCTTAATTCGTTATCACAAGTGCAGATTACATAGTCTTTCTTTTTTGCTAATCGCACTAATAACTGATCGGTGCTTTCACCTACTTTAGGCCTTAAAGGCATTATTTTAAATTTTTTGGCTAATTTCAATGCAAATTTTGCGATACGCTGTGTTTTAGGATTTGAAACATTGAATAATTTTTTAAGTTCATCAATAACTCCTTCAGGGACTACGATCTCATATTTTAACTCCAATAGTTTATCTAGCTCAGCTGTAATGTTTATGTTTAGTTGGACTGGTAGCATTAACATGTTCGTGTCCAACACAACTTTTAAAATGTTTTTCTTCTTCATTTTTACCATTTTATTACTCCGTGTCCTATGAGCCTCCACCTTCCGCCTATGTTTCTACTAATAGCTACTCTTTCCCCTTCTTCGGCACATACGGGTCTTCTTAATTGGATTTCGGCTTCATCTTTGACAGCCTCCGTAACGATGCCAACTGTTACAGCTGTACCCACGTTTAACATGAGAGTTTCATTCTTTTTTATTTCTTCGACCTTTTTTAGATCCTCGGTACCCACTGCCCTTTCCATGAGATAAACCTCGATACGTAACACGTCGTGCACTGGTGGTAGTGTGTCAGGTTTACCAGCAATGTTTCCGACCAGCCCATCAGCTTTCGTTAAGGAAGGATCGAGTTTTGTTCCAACACCAATTAAGCCTCCTGGACCAGCCTCTTTTAATGGTACGTATGGACCAGCCTTTAGACTTGTAACCTCGGTGAACAGTGGTTCGTACTCTATTTTTCTGAGTTTTTTAACCGGTAATCCTGGTCGTATTTCGATTTCATCTCCAATTTTGAGTTTGCCCTGTATTATTGCTCCACCAAGTACTCCACCTTTTAGTTCGTCAGGTCTTGTTCCGGGTTTATTTATGTCAAAGGATCTAGCGATGTAAAATCTGGTCGGTTTAGTTGGATCTCTTTCTGGCGTAGGAATAATTTCTTCTATTGCTTGAACAAGTGTATGCAGATTTACTTTATGGATAGCAGAAATCGGTATTATAGGTGCATTCTCGGCTATTGTCCCTTCAACAAATTTTTTAATTTGCCTATAGTTTTCCAACGCTTTTTCTTTCGATACTAATTCCACTTTGTTTTGCACAATAATTATGTTCTTCACGCCAATTATTTGAAGTGCAGCAAAGTGTTCTCGTGTTTGGGGCTGTGGACACGGTTCATTAGCGGCAATAACTAGGATTGCGCCGTCCATTAGCGCTGCGCCTGAAAGCATTGTTGCCATTAGTATTTCATGACCAGGACTATCGACAAAGGAAACTCTTCGTAATACTTGTAGTTTAGACCCGCAGTATGGACAAGTATCTCCTCCAGCCAAGTAAGTGGTTGTAAAGCATTTGGGAGGGGGGCATTTCGGACATTTTCTAATTGTTGTGTCAGCATAACCTAATTTGATTGAAATTCCTCTTCTAATTTCTTCGCTGTGTCTGTCCGTCCATTGGCCGGATAAAGCTTCAACTAGGGTGGTTTTACCGTGATCTACATGACCAACGGTACCAATGTTAACTTCACATTGAATTATTTCATCTTTTAATACCATTTTCATCCTCCTAAGTTTAATAGAAGAAAGATTCTACCAGAGGGCTTAACAAATTTAACTATTTAAGTTTAATATTACAGTTATGATTTAATATTATTATGAGTTTCATTCCGATTAGAGTTCACTTCTTTAAGAACTTTTCTGTTTCAGATGGGGATGCGTATTAATTATACACTAAATGGATGGGAACTTTGGCTATAACAGTTATTTTAGGATTTATTACAAATTGGTTTATAATCCATAAAAATAAAGGTTGTTATCTTATTTTCCTAAAATTTCTTCAATCGGTTTTTCTCCTTCCTTCACTATTTTTGCATTAACTTGCACGATTTCGTCTGTTATCATGTTCCCTCTAATGGTTTTTCTTCTTCTTTCTCCTGGCCGAGTTGGATGAAATCCCGGAGGCCCTGAGAGCAAAACTCTTTTTCTAACTCCGCCGTGAACATCGGGTCTCATCGGGAAACCATCTTTATCGCTTCCACCAGTTATTTCGACTTGGTATCCAGGTAGACCTATTAGGTCTCCTGAAACTACTTCTCCTATTTTTTTGCCAATTAGGGCTCTGCTTTTCTTTTCGTCTAAGGTTATTTGGTAGGTTTTACCATTTTTCGGATTGGCAAGGACAAGTTTCATTTCTGGCATTTGATTTGCCTCCTATGTTCCCCAGAAGGGTTTTTCTTTTCTTTTTATTTCAATTAGTTCTTGTAGGATTTCGATTTCATCAATTGTTAGATCATTTTTAAACTTTGTCAATAGTTTTTTCACATGCGATTCAGGGACATCTACATATAAAATGTCTCCTTCTTTGATGTGTCGCCCAACTATTGGTCCTTTAATTGATACTGCCACTTCCATACCAGTTGTGGCTTCTTTAATATTTTGTCCTTTGTCTTGTATTTGAAGGATTGACCCTACTTTTTGGTTTTCCGGATTAACTAACGTGTATTTTGGTTGTATTCTTCCTCCAAGTACTTTTATTCCAACTATGGCTGGTTTACTTCTTCTAAATACGTATCCTGGTAGGATTTTTATTTTTCCAGGTTTTATAAGGGTTTCTAGTTCCTTTTTCTTTTGCTCTTCTCTTTTCTTAATTAACCAGTCTTCGTAGTCGTTGAAAAGCCTATAGATTATGTTGCTTTTAAATATTGGCACGTTAAGCTTTCTAGCTTCCTCTTCTGCATCTGGGAGAACTTTTACGTTAAAGGCTAAAATAGCCGAGAGGAAAGGATCTTTATCTCTTACTGCGATTGCTTCCATCACATCTCTTTTTGAAACATCTCCGACATCTGCTATCCTTATCGGTATATTTCTTTCCTTAAAGTAGTTAACTATAGCCTCCAAAGATCCTAAAGTATCTGCTTTAAGAATAACCCCTGTTTTATCAGTGGATATTCTTATCTTTTCAAGTTCTTCTTCAATTTCCTTTTTAACTTCTTCAACAGTAGATTCATCCCAAACAACTCGTATTGGTGACCCGGCAACAGCTCCCTCAAGGTCTGGTGCCACTATTTTAACACCAGCTGCAGCAACGACTTCATTAACCGGATCGAACCTCTCTCTTGGATCCCTTATTTCGTCAAGAGGTTTAGGTTGAAGAAGAGATCTAATTTTAGTAACTATTACGCCGTCTAAGCCGCCGACTACAATCAAGTCACCCTTTCTTACAACACCGTCATATATAATCGCATCAAGAGTCAGACCTAGTCCGGGTTCCTCTCTAACTTCCAAGACCACTCCTTTTCCCGGTCCTGTTACTATTGTTAACCTTTTTTTCATATATCGTTGAGCTAAGCCTGCTAAAACTGCAAGGAGCTCGGGAATACCCTCACCTGTTTTACCGCTTGTTGGAATTATGGCGACCGTCCTAGCGAAGTCTTTGACTCTATCGAGTCTCTCAGCCTGAAATCCCTCTGTAGACAGAGATCCTACGATTTCGTAGATTTTTTCGTCAAGAAATTTTTGGACATGTGGGCTTTGTTTTTTAAATGTCTCAAGAAAAGATTCATTTGGGTTTGGTTTCCATCCTGGTATTCTATCTATTTTATTTGCAGCCACGAGAAAGGGAACCCGTCTAGATTTTAGAATATTTATGCATTCCCATGTTTGTGTTTGAAATCCTTCAATGACATCGATTACGAGTATGGCGAAATCTGCTGCTGCCCCACCGCGAGCTCTTAAATTGTAAAAAGCCTCGTGTCCCGGTGTATCTATAATTAGGAGGCCTGGAATCGTGATTTTAATGTTAAATTTTTCTAAAAGTTTTCCGCATATTTTTTTGATAACTTCTGCTGGGAGAAAAGATGCTCCTATATGCTGGGTTTGGCATCTAGCCAGACGATTGTCTGACTAGATTATGCCCCCAGCTTCACGTAGTTGGACTGCAGTTCCGCGGATTTTGTCGAGTAGGGTTGTTTTTCCATGGTCTATATGACCTAACATGACGCAAATTGGTTGTCTAAGAGTCAATTTAAATCCCCCTATAAAATTCAATAATTGTTTAGTTTTTGAACGCAAATTAATTTAACATGAAAAGCTATTCGTTTCTATTATTTTAATACTTTAATACCTTTGTGTGAGTATTCATGAGAACAACTTAACTGAACTTTATAAATGTGATGAAAAGAAAATTGTTTGATTTTAGTAAAGCCAGTTTTCGTCTGTACGTTTATACTCTATTGGTTTCTCCGTTCCGAAAATTACTTTGATTTCTCTTTCTGCATTTTCTTTAGAATCTGCAGCATGTACTACGTTCTTAGTTATGGTTAATGCATAATCTCCGCGTATTGTTCCAGGGTTTGCTTTGGAGGGGTCTGTTGCTCCTATCATATTTCTAACGATTTGAATTGCGTTTTCTCCTTCTAGAATCATTGCAACTATTGGTGCAGAAGTTATATGTTCAATTAATTCTTGAAAAAATGATTTCCCCTTATGGACACTGTATAGTTCTTCTGCTTTTTCTTTGGAAAGCCTCATCATTTTTAATGCTACAATTTTTAATCCTTTTCTTTCCACTCGAGATATAACCTCACCAACTAAGCCTCTAACAACTCCGTCAGGCTTAACGATTAGGAGAGTTCTCTCCATTTCTATCTCCTCTTTTAGGACTTGATAAATAAAAATAGGATTTTATCTGAATTTCTCAGTTTATTTGAGCTCCTTTACTTTTTCTGCTATTTCTCGCACGAGATCTTTTGCATCCCCTGGATCAATGATACATGCTGAGGCTGCGGCAACGTCTATTCCTGCTGATGCTCCGAGTTGCTGTTTGCTTGGTACATATATGTATGGTACGTTTTTCTCTTCGCATAGAATAGGCAGATGCATTACTATTTCAGGCGGATCTACGTCTTCAGCGATTAATACTAGTTTTGCTAGTCCTCTCTCTATGGCTTTGGTTGTTTCATTAGTACCTTTTCGTATCTGTCCGGTGTCTCTAGCTATCTCTAAGGCTTCCAGTGCTTTTTCAGCTAGTTCCTTTGGTACTGTAAATTTTACATATGGTGGTTTAGACACGATGCCTCCCTCCGGTTTCTTCATTTCTCATCGGCGGTTTATGGATACTGCCAGTTTATTTATGAATTTTTCGATTACCTACTCGTAGATCGTTATCTCTTGTGGATAACTTGACAGTAAGTTTAAAAAGATATTAAGGTAAAATAGTTGCCAGCAACTTATATTTGAAATTCAAATCTATAGCATGGTACGTATAAAGTCTAAAAGTATGCATACGATTATTTAGTGTTGGAGGTTGTTTTCATGAGTGCAGAGGCAGATAGAGGAACTCCTGCGGAAGTTATTCAGATTATTGGTCGTACTGGAGTCACCGGAGAAATCACACAGGTGAGAGTCAGAATATTAGAAGGAAGGGACAAAGGTAGAATTCTCACAAGAAATGTTAAAGGACCCGTTAGATTGGGAGATATTTTAATGTTAAGAGAAACTGAAAGAGAAGCTAGAAAAATAGTTGTAAGATAAGGGGGGAATAATCGTGGTAAAAACGCAAAAATGTTCGTTCTGTGGAAGGGATATAGAGCCTGGAACAGGTATGATGTTTGTCAAAAACGATGGAACAGTGCTTTGGTTCTGTTCAAGTAAGTGTAGAAAATCTTTGGTAGAAATGAAAAGAGATCCAAGAAAATTGAAGTGGACATTAAAGTGGAAAAAGGAGTAGGCTTAATTATTTCTCCTCAATCATAAATTATCAAAATACTTTGAATTTTAAACATCTATGCTATGTCATTCAGGAAGTATGAAGAAGATCATAGTTTGCGGTTTTTGATATAATTCTGCCACATATACGACGACGCCTCTTACCGGAGATCTTGCATAGCGTATTTCGCCTTTCTTTGTAATTATTGCTGCTAGTTGGAGATCTTTGAATACTCTAACACCTATGTCTGCATAGGGTTGAACTATGTAACCTTTTGCCTCAACTATAGCTATTTTGTCTCCCTTTTTTAATCGTATTTGTGTTTTTCTGTCCGGGTAGATTATGATACAATCCTTCTCTACTTCCCCCTTTTCTAAGTCAAATATCTCTTGGTAAGCTGCATCGTAGATCTTCTGTACGAAAACTTTGGCACTTTTTATGTCCGGAATTTCGTCTCCCTTATTTATCCACATTTCGATTTTTTTATCTGGGAAAGACAATAGCATATTTGCTTGAGCCTTCCCGCTTTCGATGTACTTTTCTATTTCTGTTGAGGGGATTTCAACAAACACTTGAGGTATTTTCATTTTATTTTCTCCGGTTTTGCTTTCTTCTATTTGCGAATGTTACTATATCAAATCCTCTAGCTTTTAACCATTCGGCTGTTTTTCCTGTGATTATTATGTCGGCTTTTTTTAAGTCGCTTATTTTAGACGCACCGACGAGAAACATAGCTATTTTAAGCTCTTCTATGATTTTTCGTAGAATTTGTACTACTTTTTCCACTTTCCCTTCGTAAGCTGGTTTTAATAGCGGTAAAGAAATACCTACGGCGTTGGCTCCTATTGAGATAAGTTTTGCTGCATCTAGGCCTGTCCTGACTCCTCCGGTTGCTATAATTTCAACACTATTTGTGAAATAAGCTGCTTCAATTGTACTTATAGCTGTGGGAATTCCCCAGTCCCAAAATGTTCTGCCAATACTCGCGGCAAGCTTCATTCCACGGTTTTCAGCTCTATATGTTTCGACAACAGCCCAGCTTGTGCCTCCGGTTCCTCCGATGTCTATAGCTTTAACACCCACTTTTTCTAAGAGTATCGCTTCTTCCCGTGCAATCCCAGCGCCTGTTTCCTTAGCTATAATTGGTACTTTTATTTTTCTTGTTATGTCTTCTATTGCCGAGATTACTCCCTTGAATGTAACTTCTCCCTCAGGTTGTATAGCTTCTTGAAGTGCGTTTAAATGTATGGCTACAGCGTTTGCATCTATCATATCTACTACTTTTCTGATTGTTTCAATTCTATTTTCATCTAATATTTGTGGTGCACCTATATTTCCTATTAGGAGGATGTCTGGGGCCTTTTCTCGCGCTATGGAATATGTGTATTCTAGGGAAGGGTCTTCTAGAGCGGCTCTTTGGCTTCCAACTCCCATAGCTATGTTTAATTTCTGAGCGGCTTCTGCAAGTGTTGCATTTATTTTAGCGGTTTTGGGATGCCCTCCTGTCATGGCTGCAATGACTATTGGTGCCGACAATTCATGTCCTAGGAGTTTAATAGAAATATCTACATCTGTTTTGTTTATTTCAGGAAGAGAAACGTGGACAAATTCGATGTCATTAAGTCCCGTAGTTTTTTCTTTTGCTTCGACATCTTTTGATAAACATATGAGGATATGTTCGATTTTTCTTCCTTCTGTTGTCTCGTTCCGCTTAGTAACGAGTGTTTTTTCCTTTATTACGTTACTATTCATGAATATTTCCACCTTTTGTTTTAGATTTTGCTATAAATGTAGGTTCCGATCGCCTTTTCTCCCCTTAGTATTCTTTTAAGTCTTCCAACGGCATTGCCATTTATTAGGGTAACTTGTGTTCCTCTTTCGGCTGCATATATTATCCATCTGACTTTTTCAGCTATTCCCCCAGTCACATCTACCCCTTTTCTACCCTTAAATGTGTTAACCATTTTTTTAAGAGTTTGAACATCTATTTCCTCTATTAATTTAGCTTTTGGAAATTTACGGGGATCATTTGTGTATAGACCATCTACATCCAAAACAAAAATTAAACGTGCTGCGTTAAGTTTCACGGATAGGTAAGCTGCTATCTGATCCCCTGAAACAATTGTGAATCCCATTTTTTCATCTAGTATGGTGTCTCCATGAAGGACTGGAACAAAATTCATGTTTATCATTTTTTCTATTACTTCATATCCCATTTCTTTGATTATACCGTTTTCACTAGTTATTATTGAAAGTGGAGGTACAGGAACTGCTGGAACACCATATTTTATTAGCCTCTGCAGAATTATGGTGTTTAATTTTTGCATGGAAAGGTGGGTTTCTGCAAAGCCAACAAGTTGTTGAGTTTCCCTATAACCCTCTTTTATTTTATACTTGTGAGCCACAGAATGTCCAAAAGATCCTCCCCCATGTATAATTATCATCTTACCTTTATATTCGGATATTTCCCTTGCCAGCTGGTCTATCACATCTATTCTTGCTGTGAAAGGGTTTTCTTTATCTGTTATTACACTACCGCCAAATTTTAAAATGATGAGCTCATTTTTCTTCAATTTTAATCCCTTTTAAAGAGATTTCTGTTATTATAGGCTCACCGCCCTCTCTCTTTATTGCCTCTGCTACTTTGTTTTGTTTTTCAGGTGGTGTTAACGCTATAATACAGCCTCCCCCTCCGGCACCTGTAAGCTTCGCTCCATAGGCTCCTGCACTTCTTGCTGCGTAAATTAGCTTGGCTATATCCTTCGTTGAGACCCCTAACGCGTCTAGCAGACCCTGATTAATGTTCATCAACTCTCCAAGTGTCGGTAGGTCCCCCTCATTCAGTGCCTTCAATGCCTTAGGAATTATGAGACCGATATTTTTAATTATTGGTGCTACAATGTCTTCATATTTCTCTTTAAGGGATTTTACCTTTAATACAAGCTGTTTTGTTGACCTTTTTACGCCAGTATTTCCAATTACTAGTGGTAAATTTTTTCCTATCTGTATCTTCGTTATGTTTCCTTTTTGGAATAGAACAGCGCCGCCAAATGTAGCTATTGTATTATCTATACCACTTGGGGTTTTATGAACTATTTTTTCTGCTTCATATGCAAGTTTTGAAATTATTTGAGGAGTGAAATTAGCTTCAATCAAAGAGCCTACGGCTGCAATCGTTGATACCGCTACTGCTGCAGAAGACCCGAGACCTGCTTCCCTCGGGATTTGAGATTTCACTATTATTTTCAAGCCTTGCTTAGTGCTTGTATATTCTAAGACTTGAAGACATGCTTCCCAAATTGGCTGCAGTATTTTAAATTTTTCATGTTCTACGTTTATTTTTGCTCTTTCCTGAGGAAGTTCCGTTTTTACCCCGTAATCTAATGCATTGATCTCTATTGCCGATGAAGATGAAGGGTAGACTGTTACGTAGGCTCTTTTTGAAAGAGCTATTGCTATAGCTGGCTCACCATATACAACACTGTGTTCTCCGTAAAGTATGACTTTACCGGGGGCTGATGCTACAACTTTTCGTGACATATTTACACATCCCTGTTTTGGGTAAAAACGGGGTAACGTATTCAAGCTAGTAGTGCAAGTACTTAAATTTTAATAGAACTTGGTTAAAGTAAATTGCACTTAGAGTCGAATTGTAAAGACTAAAAACGGAAGACAAGACACGATGTATCCTTAGAAAAAATCTATTCAGTAATGATTTTTCGAAGTTTAACGAACTAAACTTGTGAATGCTGCTTAATACTAGTGTTTTAAATTAGGCTTTGAGGATTATCTTTGTTTCAAACTCCTCAACGGGTACGGGTAAATCGCCGTCTGGAGGTAATTCTCCTCTTTCTCTTAAGACTTGACGTGCGAGTAACCAGTATATAAGGGCTAGTGCCTTGCGCCCTTTGTTATTTGTTGGTATAACTAAATCTACGTTTGCAGTAATGTTATCTGTATCGCAGAGAGCTATTACTGGTATTCTAGCTTCCATTGCTTCACTAACTGCTTGCCTATCTGCTCTAGGATCAGTAACTAAAAGTATATCTGGCTCCATATATCCCGGGTATGCGGGATTTGTTAATGTTCCGGGCACGAATCTGCCTACTATAACATGAGTTCCAGTGAGTTCAGCAAATTTTTTAGCGGGTTTTTGTCCATATTGTCTAGCTGATGTGACAAGAATTTTCTGTGGTTCATATCTTGCTAACATTTTTGCTGCAATTCTGATTCTTTCATCGGTTTTTCTAACATCTAAGACATAGAGGCCGTCAGGTCTTACCCGATATACAAATTCAGCCATCGATTTTGTTTTAATTCTGGTTCCGATATGAACACCTGCTGCTAGATATTGTTCTAATGGGATTAGCAAACCTTCAATGACTTCTTCGCTCATTTAAACCCTCCATTCAGATAATTGTATATGTGAGGTGCGAAAAGGATCGATTTTTTGTAATAAAAAGTTTTCGTATTTTATGTTGGTAGGCTAAAATCTAAGACCTCATCTATCAGATCTACATGGCTAAGAAACATTCTTCTACAACAATATCGTTTAATACCCAGATCATCCAGCACTTGTTTTGGATCTTCACCTTGTCTTACACGTCTTGCAAATTCTTCCCATTTATCACCAATTAATTTTCCACAGGTAAAGCTTTCCGCTGACATTGCACCGATTGCTAGGTGCAATGTCAGTATCGGACCGGAATTATCACATAAACACACCCCTTTTCAAGTATTTGAGTAGAGCGATTTTCAGCTTTATCTCACACCTCCTTGTTTGCAAAGACTTCAAGAATGACCATTTAACGAATTATTACAAAATTTTAACTTTAAGATACAATTTAAGACAGGTAACAAATGAACAGGGAATGTTCAGTAAGGATAATTATCTGTACGACTTTTGTCTTCTAGCTCTTGCACTTCTGCCTCCGAATTTTTTAGGTTCTGTTCTTCTGGGATCTCCTACAAGCATTGACCTATCATATTCTATGAGTTTCTTTTTTAGAGTTGGATCCTCAGTCCATTCTACTAATGCCCTAGCAATTGCTATTCGTGCAGCTTCTGCCTGTCCCATATATCCTCCGCCTTCAACTTTTACATCAATATCTATTTTACTTACGACATCGTCACCCGCTAGGAGGAGTGGTTCCATGATTTTCCATCTTGCTAATTCTGGTTGATATATTTCAACAGGAATTTTGTTAATTCTTATTCTTCCTTTCCCCTCTCTTATAACAGCTCTAGCTATTGCTGTTTTTCTTTTCCCGCTCGTAAGAAGGATCTTTGCCATTTCATTGCTCCTCCACAATTAGATTTTTGGGCGGGTTCCAACCTATCTGTTGGGATAATTCAAATATTGTAATATATTTTCCTCTAAGTCTGCTACCATCAGCTTCGGGGATTTTTATGGGCTCTTTATCTTTAAACTCATCTGGGACTCCTATGTAAACTTTAAGTCTCTTGTAGGCCTGTTTCCCGCGGGGCTTTTTCCAAGGTAACATGCCTCGAATTATCCTTTTTACAAGTTTGTCAGGTCTCCTGTAATGGAAAGGCCCCCTTTTCGGGTTTGTGTGGGTTCTTTTTCTCAACCACTCCTTATATTCTCCAATTATGCTATCAAATTTACCTGAAATAATTGCTTTTTCCGCATTTACAATAGCTATTTTTTCTCCATTAAGTAGTTTTTTAGCTACTACACTTGCAAGTCTTCCAAGAATTGCATTATTTGCATCAATTACGGTGATTTCTTCAGATGCCATTTTTGTTACCTCATTCCATGATTATTATATTTGATCCTCTGGGATTCGTTTGCATAAGTTCTTCTATTGTTAAACATTTTCCTCCAGCAGCTTCTATTTTTCTCCTAGCATTTTCGGAAAAAGATAAAGCAGCAACATAAACTTTGTGGTTTATACTTCCAGCTCCTAGGACCTTCCCAGGAACCAATACAGTGTCTCCATCTTTAGTGTAGCGATTTATTTTTGAAACATTAACTTCCGCTCTCTGTCTTCTAGGACCTAGTAGACGCTCAGAAATATCACGCCATATGTTAACTTGTTCTATTCTAGACTGCTTTCTTAATTTTCTTATTAGCTTTCTCACGTTTATATCTGTTGGACCAGTGCGGTGAACCATTAGGAACCACCTCGCACCTCTTTAACTTTTTCCATTTCTTCAATCAGTTGATCAGCCTTTTCAGCAAGGATTTTTACTGCTTCTTCTAAAATTCTTTCTGGCGGTAATACGCCTGTACCTTCGATGGTAAATATGAAAGTTCTGTCATCAAATGATATTTTAATAGCTTCGAGATCACAAGCTTCTTCACATGATTTACATAGGTTACAATTAAATACGTCTCCTATTACAAGTTCACCATTTTTTAATTCGAGAATTTCTCTTGGGCAAGCTTCAACGCAAGCCCCACATTGATCGCATTTTTCGTAATCAAGGTTTATGATTGGTAAATATTTGTACGCTGCAACGGATACAGGTTGCCATTTCGCATGCTCTTTACCGCGTCCTAATCTGGCATATGCTTCCAATACAAGTTTTTGTCCTTTAGCTAACTTAACTATAGGAATTTTTTCACTTACCGGAACGATTTTAGGGTCTTGAGATTTTAAATGACCGGAATACACGGTCATAGGACCATCGGTTGCCTCAACTTCTAATGTCAGAGCTACTTGGCAGTTTGCGCAACCTTCGCCTCCACATTGACATTTTTCGGGTAGAACATATGTATCTAGATCTGTTTTAAGTGGAATTAAACCAAGTCTATGGGCAATTATTTCATCAAATAGAGGTGAACTGTTTTCTATTATTATGACATCATCTATGGCCATGGTTGGTACTTCGGCTATTATTATACGCCTTAAACTATTTGCAAATGCTACATCTACATCTTCAAGAATAAATTTTATTGAGTTTTCATCTTTTTCCAAAATTCTAATATTCATGCCGTCTCCTCCAAGAAAACAAAACTGCATCTTTAAACTCTTCTACCCCTTCTTCCACCAGGACGCCTTGTTCCATCGTGCGGTATCGGTGTTACATCTTCTATTCGGCCAATTCTCAATCCTGATCTTGCTAAAGCTCTTATGGCTGCTTGTGCTCCTGGTCCAGGGTTTCTTGGTCCGTGTCCCCCTGGCGCTCTAACCTTGATATGTATTGCTGTTATTCCTTTTTCTTTTGCCGCTTCAGCCACTCTAAACGCAGCTTGCATGGCTGCATATGGTGAAGACTCTTCTCTATCTGCTTTGACTATCATTCCGCCGCTAGCTATAGCGATGGTTTCTGCACCAGTTAGATCAGTAATATGTACAATTGTATTATTGTAGCTGCTGTATATGTGAGCTACTCCCCATTTGATTTTCTTTTTTTCTTTACTCACTTTGAGCAGCCTCCTCTACAGATGGTGTTTCCGGTGTGGCTTGAGGTCTTTCTGGGTGTTTAGGATCATTATACGGTGATGTAGGGAAATAGGTAATCAAATCTTCTTCATCTCTACTAACCATGTAGGATGGAACGGTTACTCTTCGACCATTTATGGCAATATGTCCGTGAGTGATGAGTTGTCGAGCATGATAAATACTCTTTGCCAGTCCTTTCCTATAAACGATTGTTTGCAGTCTTCTTTCTAATATATCCTCAACAGTTAAACTTAGAACATCGTCAAGGGTTGCATCTTCATGAAGAATCCCCATTTTGTAAAGTTTGTTAATCAATTCTTTTTCATGTTTTTCTCTAATATCTGGTGGTAATGCAAGTATTTCACGTGCCCTATGCCTATATTTTCTTAATTGTGTTTGATGTATCCATAATTCTCTTTTATTTCTTAAACCGTACTTACCAACAACTACTATTTCCCTCTCTAAACGTTCTTTTTGCCATGGATGTCTTGGAGGAATATACTTCTTTCTTTGTTTTTTCGGATCCCCCATATTTTAGCCTCCCACTACTTCTTTTTCTTCTTAGTTACTCCGATCGTTCTTCCGCCTCTACCAGTGGTTCTGGTACGTTGACCGCGAACTTTGAGTCCAAGCGCATGCCTAATACCTTTCCAACTTTTAATTTTTTTCATACGATCAATATCGCTTTTAATGGTTAATACCAAATCTGAGCCAGTTAAGTGAATATCTTGGCCAGTTGCATAATCTTTACGGCGATTTAACATCCACGAAGGAATACCATATTCAATCGGATTGGAAAGTACTTCCTCAATTTTTTTGACATCTTTATCAGTAAGATAGCCAACTTTCATATCAGGATTTAAACCGGTAACTTGGATAATAGCTTTAGCTAACCTAAATCCAATTCCCTTTATTCCTGTAAGTCCGTAGAGTAAGCTCATGGTGCCTTTTAGGTCTACGCCTGCAACCCTTACTACATGACGATATTCCCTTGATACCACTAATTGCACCTCCAAAAGGCTAACCATTTTGAAAAGTTCAGTACTATTTAAATTTTCCCATTAACTTACGGCTTAGAAAACATCCTTCCAATGTTAATATGCAATATTTAAAGATATAAAAAATTCAGTTTAAAATTTCACTTTTCGCAAATGATATAACCAAACATAAATCTAAATTTTTCATCCACATATTACAATCAATCTGTTTTTAGTGAAAAACAAGGAAATAAACCGTAAAACTTCAACAAAAATAATGAAATTTTAAGTCGCTTTTCGAGGTATTACGCTTCTCAACTTCACAACATATTCACAAAATAAAAAGGTTTAGTCTGGGTTGTCAAGTAAAACCAGACTTATGATCTTAGCACGTGCTTTGAACTATTATGGCGCCGGGGGTGGGATTCGAACCCACGCGGCCCGTAAGGGCCACGGGCTATCTCGTGGCTTACTTGGATCTCCAGGCCCGCGCCCTAACCGGCATAAGGCCTGTAGTCCACTTGGCTACCCCGGCACCTACAATTATCTTTGTTTAAAGTTTCTGGGTATTATAACATTATTTGCGTATTTAAAGACAATGCACAATCTTAATTATACCATTATTTAAAGTAAGTGACGGAATTTTGGTTAAATACTTATTCCTTATAAATTCTTCTGGATAATAAGACACGGTATCCTGATTTTTTAGATATTTCTTTAACGTTTTTATATGTTTGCAACATTTTTTCAGCTATTCTTTTTGCTCCTAGCTTAGTTTTGGCTACTATCTGTAGGGTTCCGTTTTGATTAAGGTGGTTGGGTGATTTTTCTATTATTTCAAAAACTGTTTTTAGTCCAGCGTGAATAGGGGGATTGGTTATTATGGCGTCAAATTTTTGGTTGATTGCTGGCTTATACAAGTTTCCTTGTAATACTTTTATGTTTTTAACTTGGTTTAGTTCAGCATTTTTCCTTGCTAACCAGACTGCTCTCTCATTAATATCTATCATAAATACTTTTAACTTTGGGTTTATTTTTGCCGCAACTATGCCTATTATACCATATCCACAGCCTAAATCCAATAGATATCCTTCTTCGGGAAGCACCATGGAC
>JAUQZC010000148.1 GCA_030587435.1 Candidatus Baldrarchaeota archaeon
TGGATGTTGCATTAATGTTCTTGCTAGTAGTCTGGAGACTCTTAGCGGTTCTGGTATTGCTCCTTGTCTTACAAATTTGTTAAGAAGTCCCTTTGCTTCATCTTTTCTCATCCCTAGATACCTTACCAAGACAACATGCCCTGTTTTTAGTCGTATTTTTTCTCTTTCACCGTTTCTTCTATAAATTTCTATTCTTTTCTCGCAGTCTTCTGGAAAATTTTCTTTGAAATATTTGTCAAGTTTTTCCTCGGATTCCTCATATGTAACGGCTATTATAGGAACTTTTGTTTCATTATAGATTTTTTCTAGGTCTATGACGTTATACCAGGCGATTATTACGCCGTTTAACATAATTGCGTTGATATCTTTTCTATTGAGTATGTTATAGATGTTAAGAACTCCTTGTGTTGCGTCTAATCCTCCAACTGTTATGGTTGTAATGGCAAAACCGTCGATGAGTAGGTCTCCTCTCATAACTATTCCCGCAAGGACAGATTTTTTGCTTACACCTTTTCTAAAGCTTTCGGATATTCCTAAAACTCTTATACCCTTTTTGCTGACATTTAGCTTCAAGGAAAGCCACCTTCACTCAAAGAAATAGCTTAATGTTCCTTCCTTCTCCAAGGCAGCTAACCAGTCTATTTTACCTATTTTATAGTTTTCCCCTTTACCTTCTAATATTTTTAGTATTATATTTACTGTTTCATCAGGTGTTTTTGAGGTTGTATCTATTTCATAAATTTCCTCTTTCTTATAGGCGTTTAGTGCATTATATGAGCAGACTCCAAGTATTTCTGCTTGTACATTTTCACGAATTTTACTCTCTTTAAAATTTTTCTTCTTTAACCTTTTTTCAAGTTCTTTTGGATGGGTTCTTAGAATTATAACTACATTGACAAATTTTGATGGAACTATTTCAGCGTAGTGACCTTCAATTATTATCGGAGAACTAACAGACATTATAATTTCTCTTAGCTTTGGAAGAAGTTTATCTAGGTCTGCTACAGCTGTTTCTCTTTTTTCATCAACTTCTTTATACAATTTTTCTTTTAATACGAATTCGCTTAAGTCGATATGCATCCCTTTGATTTTTTTGGCGAGTATTGAAGCCACTGTGGTTTTTCCGGTTCCTGGAGTTCCTGAGATTATTATTACTTTACTCATGTTGTCACTATTCCTCTTCTAGCGCCCTTAGAGCCTCTAACAGTGCTTCCTCCTCTTCATCTCTTTCACTGGGACGAGTTACCAAAGGTTTGGGTTCTGGTGGTTTTTGCTCTGGGGGTGGTACTGGGATACTTGGTGGAGCAGGGCGTTCCTCGATAACAGGTTCTTCTGGAACTATTGGCGCTTTCTCTTCCGTAATTGGCATTGAGAGAATTTGAGCTATACGCTTTGTGTAGTTTTTGAGTAGAGCCATGTAATATCCAAGTTTATGCGTTTCCTTGCAACTAGCCACAAGCATAGTTTGTGGAGTTACTTCCGTGACTATTGTAAACCCATTTTCTCCTCTTAATATCACATCGTTCAAGTTTCCATGCCCTAGTTCATGTGCTGTTTTCGCTCCTATGTTTATTAGGGCTGCTGCTGATGCTGAAAATAAGTCGGCATCTACTACTGTGTTTGTTGCGCAGGCTACACGTAAACCGCTTTTGGAGACTAGTGCGATTGCTTCTAGGGATGTTTTTCTTTCTAGTTCGTTAAGCATTTTTGATATGTGTCTTAGTCTTTCATCTGTACTTTCTTCCATAAAGTTTCAACTCCCTATTACTCCTTATTCGTAACCTCTTAAAAAGGTTAATAGTGTGTAATAGTTTCAGTGATCTCCCTCTAATAGTTGTTTATACTTTTAAATGAATAATTTTATAGGAGTTTAAATATCTCGCAACACACGTAAAATTGGTGAACTGCGTTGATCGTCGGTCCAGCAGCGATTTTTGATCCTCTTTTTATCCCGCCAGAACTGTTGCATAGGGAACGGGAACTTAAAGCTGCTGAAACATTTGTGGAGAATGGAATAAGTAGCCAATACCCGTTACATATTGTAGTTTCGGGTATTCGAGGCATAGGTAAAACTGTTTTCGCTAACTTTTTGGCTGAGAAAATCAGGAAAGAACATGGTTTTCCGAAGGTTTTTATTAATATGCGTGATCCTGAGGGCAGAGCTTTTTTGAATAAAGTTGTTTATGGAAAGAAAGTGCATTTCAGTGAAGGAAATAGTTTATTTAATTGTGTGGATAGGAATTCCTTTTTGATACTAGTGTTAGATGATGTTGATCCCTATTCTAATATGTTTTGTAGATTTTTAAAGAAAAGCAGAGAGAGAAATATTATTGTTATTGCTTCAGGTGATTCTAAAAGTCTTTTAAGGAAAAACCGCCGTGGCTTTTGTTCTTATTTGGACTTTGTTTTGAAACTTGGAATTTATACGCCTAGTCAGCTTTTTGACATAACTTTACAACGCGTAAAGTTAGCATTCCCTATAGAGGTGGATATCGAGGTAATTCAGTATATCACAGATCTTGTGTGTGAGTTTGATGTTAATAGGCCTAGTGTGTCTATTGAAATATTGAGAAGATTGTACCCTCTGGTAATTTCTGGTAAGGAAGTAACTGTTGAAGTTGTTAGGAAATGCTCTCATGACCTGCTTTGGATACTAAATGACGACCTCATGGTTCTAGACGCCTTAAGAAACATGAGAATCGAAAGCATTCTCCTACTGGAAAAAATCGCATTACATCTATTAAGAAGACCGAAAAAGGCATATCTATCTCTTAGAGAAATAAGAGAACTATACAATTTACTATGCGACGAAATAGGAGACAACATGGCAAAATACCTATTCAACGAATGCCTAGAAGAATTAACAAGCTCAGACACCCTATTTAAATCCTCCTTCAACGAAAAATATTTCTACCTAGCAATCCCTCCAAAACTCCTCCTAGACTTAATCGACACGATCTTCTAAGCCCTAAAACGTCAAAGAATAAATCAATATTTCTTAACATCCTAACTGTTTCGATTCAATCCCTACGATCCAAACATTCCAAAACTACAAATCAACGGACATCTAGATTCTCTCTAATGAGACGAAGAAAAGAACAATAACGTCTCCTGCTCTTACCTTTTTCATGAATCAAATATTTTTCATTAAATTCATCAACTTTCCTTAGAAATTTCGGTACTTCTTCCTTCCTTATAAAAATATTTTTGGTTTCAGAAAAATAGACCCACCCATACCCCTCACCGTCGGCTTTCAGCAAAATATAGTTTTGTCGTCTCTATATTTTTTTACGGTGATAACTGAAAGCACCACATTTTGACTCTATATGGGTAAAACTAGCGCGTTAATTAAAGCTTCGCTTAGATTAAACAGATATCTTAGACATGAACAACTTATCGCGCAAAGAACCTTGAAAATAAAATATAAAGCAACCATTACAAAAATAAAAACCATACAACTTACTTTCTAAGAATTTCTGACCAAAGTAAAATAATTAAATACAACACAATAAATTGCTCAAGAAATTAATACGCATAATAATTTCCTATCAGAACTATTGAAACCACAAACAAGATAAAAAATAAAGTGTATTTTTTATTTAAACCGTGATCTCAACTTCTCTAGCACTTGGGGCAAGGTGGTGTATTCCATTTCGTGAGTCCTGGGAGAAGAATGTTTTTCTTCTCCCATCTGGACCGAGTCTGTGTGGCATGAAGAGTCCGTGTCTTCTGAAATAATCTGCGATTTCGCTGGCAAGCATTCTGGTTCTGTCGAATGCTGGGTCGTCAAACATGTCTGATGGGCCGATTAGGTGGCCGTTGCATACTTGGAAGCCGAGACAGACAATTCTTGGCGGTCCGTCGAATCTTGTGCAACGAGCATCTTTTAGGCCTACTGGCATTAGGGGTCCGTAGTGGCTGCCGCGCATCCAGCCTGCGACTGCGTGTGGGAATGAGAAGGCTTCTAGTACTTCTCCTACTGCTGGAAGGCCGTGCTGCGCGCGTACAATAGCTACTGGGTCATCTTTGCCTACATATTTTCCTGCTATTAGGCTTAGTCTTGTTATTGATACTGAGGCTGTTGGTAGATCGTCGTATCTCCATATTTTTTCGATTACATAGTGTCCTGTTGTGCCTATTAGTGCAAGGATGTCATAGATTTCTTCTGGTGCTTTTAGGACTACGCTTTTTCCGCTGATGACGTCGAGTATTTTGAATTTGAATCCTGTGTGTTCTAGGTCTGGTCCGTGCATTTTGGGGTCTATTACGAGTCCCGGTGTGTTGAAGGGGTCTGCGAATACTCTGAATAGTGGTAGGTTGAATGCTCCGGGTTCTGTTTTGTCTGCTGCAAATACTAGGATTGGGTCTGATTTTCTTTCTTCGAATTCTAGTTCTGCTACTCCCGGTCCCATGCCTCTAACGTTTCCTGAGAAAGCTTCTTTTAATAGGTCTTGTCCAGCTCCGTAGAGTTTCATTTCCCTTGCTTTTTCTGCTGCTTTTTGGAAGGTGTTCCATGCGAGTTCGTGGACTTGTGGGTTTGCTTCTCCTTTGTCGTGGGTCATTAGGAGTTGTAGGTCGTCTCCGCAGTTAAAAACGTAGTAGTCTATTATTGTGCCTTGTTTTTTTGCTTGTTCTAGTTCTTTTTTGGCTAGTTCGATGAGTTCTGGGTGTACTACGTGGTGTCCTGCTAGGGAGCCTATATCTGCTTTTATTATTGATACTGTTGTTTTTTGTGTCATTTTCCTCTCCTACCTATATTTGGTTTGTGTGATTGAAACGCTATTAGAGTTTAAAAAGGTTGTCTTAGTAAGATTTGTATGCAGCTGCGTTAAATTGTTAGGTGCTGATATAACGACTTGGATTTATTTTGGGATAGCTGTTTAATGACCATGTAAGGATCACTATGTTTAGGGAAAGGTTGGTACTCTTGAACTTTGACGCTTCTTATGTTCAACTATCGGAGGTTGCTGGGCTGATTTTGTTTCTTAAGTAGACTTATATTTGGAGACGTCTAATAAGCGGTATGTGTAAATGATAATGGGTGGTTTGCTATGGTTAGGTTAGAGTTGCCTATTGTTATTGTTAATTTTAAGGGTTATAGGGAGGCTATTGGTGGGAAGGCGGTTCAATTAGCTAGAATTGCTGAGGAAGTTAGTGTGGAGACTGGTGTAACTATTGCTGTGGCGCCTCAGTATGTTGATATTTTTAGAATTGCAAGTGTGGTTTCGATACCTGTTTTCGCACAGCATATTGATCCGGTAGTGCCTGGTAGTTTTAC
>JAUQZC010000179.1 GCA_030587435.1 Candidatus Baldrarchaeota archaeon
TTAACTAACGCTTCAAACATCTCAACAAGCCTTTTCTCTTCATCATGATATAATCTACAACCAGGCTGCAAAGCCACTCTCAAATTCTTGAGAGGTTTTACAACAGCCTTAGAAATAGTATCCAAACCTATTTCATCATGTAAAACTTCTATAGCGTGAAGCACTTCCACCGTACCTTTAAATTCCCTGCCAATTGTCTGCAAATCACGATTAACCTTGTCTTTAAGCTCCTTATCATTCTTCAAGCTTTCATTAACCTTGTTAAGCGTATCAAAACAACCATTACAAATAGTCATAATGTTTGCATTCAATTTCTCTGCTATTGAAATGTTTCTGGCTGCAATGTGAATCCACAAGTTCTCGTCAAATTGTCTACTAATTTCAGGATCTGAGCAACAAGTTGCTCCTTCCATATCAACCAGTTCTACACCTAACTTCTCAAATGATTTCCTTGCTGCAGCTTCCACATGAAATTGGCTGGCAGGTATGGTGCAGCCGAGGAAAAACGCAAATCTTTTCTCCATCTCTCTTCACCAACTTAAACTAGTTTTTTCTTTTTCTCTAAACCAATTAACTTAGATATCTCTTCAAGTTCTTTTACAGCTTCCTTAAATTTCCAAGCTGTGGGTGGAACAGATTCTAATCCTATTTCCTCTCGTTCATCAGCAGTGAAATCTGAAAACTGCGGTAAATGAGCGCTAGTTAAAAGTGCTCTAATGGCTCCAGCATAGGTTTCCGGGAATTTTTTTAAAGGCTTACGTAAAGGATAGAGATCTCTATTTTCCTCCAATAACCTCCACCCCATACAGTTCTTTTAACATTCTTCTTGCTTCCTCTCTCGTAACAAGCTGCAATGCCCCAGTAGTACAATACTTTACGCACTTAGGATCTATGGTGCCAGTTTCTTTATCGTAGCAGAGATCACATTTCCATGAAACCTTAGTTTCAAAGTCAAAGCGTGGATTAGATAGCGGACAAGCGTAATTGCAAGATCGGCATCCAATGCATTTAAGACTATCAATAAACACCCAACCTGTTTCTTCGTCCTTTGTTATTGCGTCTACTGGACACGCAGCTGCGCAAACAGGTTCTTCGCAATGGGAACATCTAATGGATTCAAAAACCCCAGGGTTATCAGGATCTTCCACAACCTGATTGCGGGATTTATCGTAACTCAAAACACCAAAATGGTGAAAAGAGCAAACTATCATGCAAACAGTACACCCAGAACACTTATTTCTATTATGAACAATTACATAGGGACCTTTTTCCTTAACAAGCTTTAAAACACTCATTTTGTTTTCCTCCTAATCTTTTGCTAAAGCCTTTTGTATACATTGAGCAATACCCACAATAATTGCCTCAGGTTTAGGTGGACAACCAGGAACATATACATCTACGGGTATTATTTTGTCTACGGGACCACCAAAAGTGTAGGTAGGATTATCATCGTCCCTTAGAAAAACTCCTCCAGTTGTTGCGCAAGCACCCACAGCAACAACTCCTTTTGGTTCTGTCATTTGATTGTATATTCTCTTAATTACGGGTACCATTGCTTTAGGAACTATACCCGTTACAACCATGATATCTGCATACCTTGGATTATTAGTTAATACGATTCCGATTCTTTCTACATCGTATCTAGGGGTTAATGCTGCTGCTACTTCAATATCACATCCATTACATCCACCGCAATGTGCATGAAACAGCCAAGGACTTCGAGTTCTAGCCCACTTCTTCCAACCCAACACGTTTTCCTCCTAAATATACTTTCTAGTATGCAAATTTAATCTTATAGCGAGTTTTTTCCTACAATCAGGACAATAATGTGAAGCAACTTCCACATCATGTAAAATTTGCTCCTTTAAAGCAGAATCTTTAATTTTTTCCTTAATCCTATCAATAATTGCCTCAACTTGCCTATCCGGCATGAAATAGGTACCACAATTCTCACATTTTCTCAAGTCGAGAGAAATTGTTGAAACAGCTGAATCAACTTGATCGGTTACCATGTTCCAGTTCTGAGAAAGCTTGATCGCCTCTTCTTGCGGACATATTAATTGACATCTTCCACAGTAAATACACCTACCAAGATACACCGTTAAAGTTCTCTTGCCGTCATCATCCACATATTTAATTGCTCCAGCAGAACACTGCATACTACATGCTGCGCAACCCACACATTTTTCCTCATCATATTCAGGTTGTCCTCGAAACATCGGCGCAACAAAAGCAGGCGGACCAAAGGGAAAGTCAACTGTTACACATTTTCCAAGTCCAGATAGTGAGGTTTTCAAGAGTTTACGTATTGCTCCAACCCTTTTTTCCTTCATTTTAATCAACTACCCAATAATTTGTGCAAATGGAATATCAAACCAAGGCATGTAAAGTAGGTATGCCCAAATTATAGATAAAATCGAGAACACAAGAGGATATTTTATGAACCAAGCAAAAGCATCACTAGGTCTATATCTAGGCATGAGAACGGCGATTAACGCCCATATAAAAACTATGATAGCTGTTAGCACCAAGAAGTAAATCACTGTTAGCCATGTGAAGCTTGTCATCGCTCCCCCGAGTAAAAAGTCTACTATTATTGTAGAAATCAAGAAAAATTTAATGTATCCTTCAATTTTGAATAGTCCAAGAAGCCAACCGCTATACTCGGCGAGAGGACCGTAGACAATTTCCTGTTCTGCCTCAACAATGTCAAAAGGCTTTACATGTATTTTCCCCAGTACAGAGAGAAACAACGCAATTGCAGCAAACGGATTAAGAAACAAAAACCAGGCAGGAAGGTCTATACCAAAAACGTTCAGTCTATGTGTCGTTTGATAATCTACTATTCCCTGTACACTTAGAACCGCATGTTTGACATGTCCAGTCATTAAAGCGATACTTAACAAACTTAATATAAAGGGCACTTCGTATGCAAGCAGCAACAAAATTTCTCTTTTACTTCCAACAACTCCATAAGGGGAACCACTAGAGGCTCCAGCAATAACATAGGCAACCGGAGGGCCGTATAATAGGTAAATCAAGAGTAATACACCAATTTCGTGGTTTGAAAGAGGCGAAAATCCGGCAACTGGAACAAGCCAGAAAGTAGCTATGGTACATGCTAAGGCTAGGAACGGCGCAAAAAAGAAAAGCTTCTTTTTAGCTGTCCCTGGTACTTTGGGTTTTTTGCTTAAAAGCTTTAGAACGTCAGCAAATACCTGATACCATCGCGCAGGGAAATAAGGTCCTCTTCTCATCTGCATTCTAGCATATAACTTTCTGAATTCGTAGAAAAATATGCAACCTAGTGTGAATGCAACTATGGGTATTAATATAAATTCTAATATGGTCCAGACGAACGTCATATTTTTTTCTCTCCCTTTCTTGGTGTTAAATTTGCATAATCATTTGCTTCCTTTTTCTTTCTTTTTTCTTGGGCTTAATAATTCTTCATCACTTATATATGGTGGAGCAGCATAACCTCCGGTAAAAATATCTTCTGCACGGACTTTTTTAGGGAAGAGAGATGGAATAGCTAGGTATGAAGCTATAGCAACAATCGAAACAATTAAGACTTCGATGAAAATCTCCTCGTAAAGGAAAAATCCACCATAGCAAGCTCTACACAAAAATATCCCGATTAAACCAATAATAAGCAATATTAACGTAGTGATAAGGAGAACTTTTCCAATTTTCTTGGATTTAGATGAAGTTACGTTTTCCGTCATTTGAATGTCACCAACATTTAACCCCTAATCCATCATAACTGTCCTCAATAAAACAGAAATTCCTATATAAATTTTTTAATCCAGAGGGACAGCTGCATGGAAACTATATTTACTGATTAATAGACTTTTATTGAAGTTTGTAAAAAATTGTGCGCAACTAATTTCGATAGTGTAAATTATTTAAAAAATACAAAAATGGCTAACATTATGCATAAATTTTTGCAAAATGAATAGATTGCGTAGTTGAAATACGCCGCTGAGAAATTTTGGACACGTTTAAAAGTTATGGTTTTTAAAAGTAAATATTTGAAGTTTAGTATAAAAATTAAGATATTTTTTCTCCGTATTTTTCATGATAAGTTAATTCTTTTAGTGGTTTTCTTGACGGAGGGTTAGGGATCCTTTTAGGGTATCCTAACGGTATAACTGTAAGCAAATGAAGTTCTTTAGGTATATTTAGCAGTTCTTTTGCTTTATCTCTATCCATGGTTCCTATCCAACATGTTCCAAGCCCTAGTTCCCAAGCTGCAAGCATCAAATTTTGAACCGCGCATGAACCATCAATTACATGTGCGTAAGATTTTCGGGGATCAGTAACAACAGCAATTACCACGGGAGCATCGGCTATAAACCAACCAAACTTAGCAAGCTTAGCCAACTTTTTCTTAGTTTCCTGATCCCTTATAACAATGAATTCCCATGGCTGACTATTCTTACTACTAGGAGCCCAACGAGCAGCATCCAAAACCTCCATTACCAACTCACCAGGTACATCTTTTTCCAGAAATTCCCTTACTGACCTTCTCTCCCTAATAACTTTGATAACGGACATGATTCAACCTCCATTACGAACAAACAGTTTTTAAATAATTTTTAAATGGTTTCTTTTTCTATATTTATCGGCCAATATATTAATTTCGGAAAATTGCTTCAAATAAGAGTCGCATCTGGGACTTCAGTATGGTGGATGTGGTTCTTATTAATCCACTAGATATTCATTCAAAGTTTGCTTTGCTTTCGGTTTCCTAGCGAAACAAGAGAAACTATAAAGGTCACCATAAAATTTGCTAAGAAGATAGACCCGGACTATGCGGTATTTTCATTAGCAACACCCTACCTGGAACCAGATTTTACGAATTCTGCAAAAACTCGGTTTAATCAAGGTAAAGGACTGGATACATTACAACCTAATTACACCAATAATAGAAACAGCGTATTTCGATTAATTATCCTACAAATCAAATACGTCGTTAACTCGCTAAAGTAAGCGTAGCCGCTCTTTACTCCCAATCTTTGTTTCATTTTTCTATGCTATTTTTAATAGGTTTTTAGGTGATGGATATATCAATTTCTTAAAAACCTAAATATTTAAAACTTAATTACAAAAAGGATAAGTAATTCCAAAGCGGTTACCAACAATTAAGAGGTTCATGCGAT